>JBCCFC010000251.1:0-12784 GCA_039029935.1 Chloroflexota bacterium | reverse complement strand
TGTTCAGCATCCACATATCAACAGATCGTGACAAAAAGTTCAACGGATCGTGACAGACAAACGCCTCCCCGCCCGCTATACTCTGAATGAAACACAACAGACACAATCATTTTCAATCATTTTCAATCATTCACACAATTGATCTAACCAACGTTCATCAATAGGGAATGCCCAATGACAAACGACCAAACACAACTGAGCAACCCAGCAAACATGCGTGTTGCCATTGTGGGACCAATTTGGCAGCAAAATGTGTTGAGTCTCTGGTTACAGGCCGTTGGGCAAGTTACGTCTGTGACATGTACAACGGATGTTTCATCACTTGGTTTTTGCCTTGAGCAGGATCTGGTCATTCTTGCGACGATGGACAACTCAACCAATCAATCGACCATTAAATCGAGTACTGAATCGAGTACTGAATCTCTTGACACACAAATACAGACCATCCAACAACACTGGCCGATGGCGCGTCTATTGATTTTAGCGGATGAGTCGAATGAGCAGATAAGGATGTGTCAAAATGAACCGAATGTCTTTTTGTTGACCAAGGCTTTACCAAAACAAGTCATTGCAATGCTGGGTCAATTGCTTGAGCAAAACTCACGGTAAACAACCAACGGTTAAATATCAACGAATCGTGACAAAAAGTTCGACGGATCGTGACAGACAAACGTTGCCCTATCTGCTATGTTTTTGACAACGAACCACATTTAACGAAAAGTCGATGCAATCTACAAAATCAGTTCTTGAATTTGTACCATTTTTTTAGGATTAAAGGGTCAACTATGCATATTATATTTATACACACACCAATGCCGCACAGGATCGTTCCCGAGCGTGGCCGATATTGGGCGAACTTTGATGAGCGATACTACGATTTCCATCCATATGCTCGGCCACTCAAGAAATATCTGTGGGAGCTGCCCCACTGGGTTACTTGGCTAGGGGGCGTTTTATATGACCAAGGCTTTAGGTCGATGGAGGCACTCGACTTTTACACCGACTGTGGCATTGTAGATGGCATTGATACGGAGCAAATCTATAACACGCTCAAAGCACACCCCGGCGATGTGTATCTCTTTTCGCCCATGACGCCCAATTTGCCACAAGCGTTGCAGATTGCGGAGATGATCAAAGAGTTGAATCCAAATAGCACCACCATCTTTGGCGGTGTTGTGGCGACACCCATGCATGAAGAGGTGGTGCAGGAAGCTTGTGTGGATTATGTGGTGACGGATCGTGGGGAGTATGCTCTGCCTGCGCTTCTCAACGCACTCAAAGACAAGACCAAACTTGATAACGTGGGCAATCTGACCTATGAAACTGCGCATGGCGATATTGTTTCCACAGGGATCAAATATCCATACATGCCCGTCGAGGACCTGCCATTTCCAGAAGTTGATTTGTTCCCATCCTCTGCGGGTGAGAATATCCGCTATATCCGCGAAAACTACTCTTTGGGTTGTCCATACACCTGTTCCTTCTGCACCATCCAGACGATTGGGATGAAACCGTTCTATTTTCCGATTGACCGTGTATTGAATGAAATCCGCGCCTATAGGCAACATTATGGCAACCATCACCATGTCTACTTTGGCGACGAGACATTCACACTCCATACCCAACGCACGTTAGATATGTGTGCAGCACTCAAGGCTGAAGGGGATATCCACTATGACTGCCAGACGAGGCTGAATCGGTTACAAGACCCGCGTCTACCCAAGGCACTGTATGAGAGTGGTTGTCGATGGCTAGAGATTGGACTTGAGTCCATCAGTCAAGATAGCCAAAACCTTGTGAAACAACGCACAAAACTGGCCGAAATCGAAGATACATTGAGGAGGTTGCGCGATGAGGGGCTGCCCACCTGTACCTTTATGATTGTTGGTCTGCCCAATGAAACGGTCAGCACAATGAGGAAATCCCTCGACCAAATCTGCACATGGATTGATGCTGATTTACTTACAGCTTCCTATCTATCGGTCTTTGTTCCTTATCCAGGCACATCCTATTTTAGCCACCCAGAGCAATATGGGATGAAACTACATCATAAGAAATATGATCTATATCATGAGGAGCTGGCGCCCGTCTTTGACTCCGAACATACAACGGCGGAACAGGCGTATGACGTATTTTTAGAAGGAGTCAGGAACTTTGCCGATATTCTGGGTAGCAAGGCAGCGTCGGTCGCAAAAGCGAGGGCGAACTATGACTTTTCAAGGCAGGAGTTTGGCGCCTATGGTGAGAGGATTGCGGCCTAAAGTGGATGATACACCATTCATCGTTCTGTGGGGGATAGCGAATGCTAGTGGAATTGGCTTTGACAGGTTCTCTGCTATACGCAACGGCGCAGGCGTACCAAGTATACACAAACCGAAAAAAACGTGGTTCCCCAAAGCTGGTTTCATGTTTGATGGAAGGGAGTAATAGACAGAATCCTGTAGACGCACCTGTTATAGCCATACAGGAAGGACTTGTAGAGGGGTCAGGAAGTCCCGTTGTCAGTCCGGTTGATCGACAACTGGCTATTTCGGCATCTGCGTTGGGATTAGCAACCGTCAGTCAATTTGGCTATCCACTCTTGGGTGCGCTGAGCGTTTTCCCCATTCTCTGGATTGTTGTGCCTATCCTGCGCCAAGCATTTCAAGAATTCCGAGAGAAAGAGACGATCAGCGAACGACTGACCATGACCACTGTCGATGGCGTGTTGATTCTGGGGACACTCTCTATCGGGCGCTTTGTTGCCATGTCCACAGATGCCTTTATGCGTTTTGTCAGCCAGAAGTTAATCTCGAAAACAGAGGACCAATCAAAATCAAGTCTGCTTGAAGTCTTTGGCAATCAACCACGTTCTGTCTGGATTCAGCATGGAGAAGAAGAGATTGAGGTGTCGACCGAAACCTTACAGGTTGGTGACGTGGTGATTGTCAATGCGGGTGAGGTTGTACCGATTGATGGTGTAGTGATTGACGGTATTGCCAGCATTGACCAACATATGTTGACCGGAGAATCACAGCCCGCTGACAAGGGTGAGAGAGATCGTGTCATGGCCTCCACGATTGTCCTTGCGGGGCGGATTTCTATCGCTGTCGAACAGGCTGGTGAGAATACCGTTGCTGCCCAAATTGAGCATATTCTGAATCACACGGTTGATTTCAAATCATCAACTCAACTTCGTGCTGAGGAGCTTGGCAATCGCTATGCCTATCTGTCGCTTGCCATGAGCGCGCTAACGCTTCCTATGATGGGGGCGGTCAGCGCAATCAGCATTTTACATGCCAACTTTGGCTACGATCTTCGTATCAGTGGGCCCCTCAGCATCCTCAATTTTTTACGACTTGCCTCGCGACATGGCATCTTGGTCAAAGATGGCCGCGCGCTCGAGTTGCTGACCCAAGTCGATACGGTTGTTTTTGATAAAACAGGGACACTGACGCTGGAGCAGCCGCATGTTGATCGGCTTTATCTCTTGAATGGTCTGTCTGAGGATGAACTGATCCTACACGCCGCTGTTGCTGAACACAAACAGACCCACCCCATTGCCCTAGCAATTTTAGCAGAGGCTCGTCAACGGGGGTTGACATTGCCCTCTGCGGATGATTCTGGTGATACTGCTTATACAATGGGTTATGGCATCGAGGTCCAGAGCGAGGGGCAGTATATTTGCGTAGGTAGTGCGCGGTTTATGCAGAGCAAAGATATTGCGATACCGTCTGAGATAAAACCGTTGATAGAGGAAGGGTATACCCAAGGGCATTCCTATGTGTATGTCGCCGTCGATGCAACGTTGGCGGGTGTCATCGAATTACATGCGACCATACGCCCAGAGGCGGCCGAGGTCATTGATCAACTGCGCCAACGTGGGTTGTCACTTGCCATCATCTCTGGCGATCATGAACAACCCACACGCAACTTGGCACAGATGTTGGGGATTGAACGCTACTTTGCCGAGACATTGCCTGAAGAAAAAGCCAAGTTGATTGCGCAACTTCAACAAGAGGGCAAATCGGTCTGTTATGTGGGTGATGGCATTAATGATGCCATAGCGTTAAAACAGGCCAATGTATCCATCTCGCTGAGTGGCTCATCGGCCATCGCCACAGATACCGCGCAAATCATTTTGATGGATCAGAGCCTCAACCAACTGGCAAGCCTCTTCGCAATCGCCGACGATTTACGTCGCAATATGAACAGAAATGTTGCCATCGCCGTCTCATCCAACATCATTGTGGTCAGCGGCATTTATCTCTTTCATTTTGGGCTTGTCACGGCCATTCTCCTTGCCAATGCAAGCGTATTTCTCAGCATGATGAATGCCATGTCACCGATGCTACAAACCAAGAAAGGAAACCAAACATGAGCCAAACAGTCGAGCAATTTATAGATGCTGATGCTGTCGAAATCGAGCGTATTTCGACGATAGACGCCGAGTCATTCTATCGTCAATATATGCGTTCAAAGAAGCCCGTTGTTATTACTGATACGATGCAGGAGTGGCCTGCAATGCAAAAGTGGTCCCTGTCCTTTTTCAAGACACTGGTCCCCGAAGACCCATCCATGTATGCGGAGGTGGGTGATATTGTGCTGGACCCTTCATCCCGTTTTCAGCAAGTTGAATTTGGAAAATATGTGGATGATTTGATGGAAGGGAGGGGCACAAGGGACTCAAAACACATTGCTTATTTGGCAGATTTTAATATATTCCAGAACTTTCCCGCATTGCAAGAGGATGTTGATTTTGGGTTGATCACATCCAACACAGTCAAAACGAGGATCAATGGCTGGATTGGTCCAGAAAACACGGTGGCGAGCTATCATGCGGATTTGGCCGACAATCTGTTTGCGCAGGTCCAAGGCAGAAAATTGGTCAAACTCGTCTCGCCCAAACATAACAGGATGATGTATCCCAGCAAAAAGTTTGATGCAGGCAGTGTGTTGAGCAGCGTGGATGTGGATGATTATGACACCGAGACCTATCCACTCTTTGATGAATCAAAATCTCAATATACCGTACTCGGTCCCGGTGAGCTGTTGTACATCCCGTATGGGTGGTGGCACTATATCAGGGCGTTGACCCCTTCCATCAGCATCAACTGTTTTGGCTGGGGCGTCAAAGGCATGTTAGTAGATTTACCGCTCAAATCGCTGAGGAAACAGCTACACGCACTGAATTTGTATGGCATGAATGGGTGTACGTGTCATATGATGAAAGATGGCAAACGGGTGTCGCGTGCGATGAATTATTAGTCCACTGCCCCAATTCCATCGGCGGCGTCTTCTCCACGTCGTTCAGCCCCACAACCCCTATACAATTGCCCCGCTCACTGGACGCTGATGTTGAAAAACATGGGCGTTTTTTATGATGTCAGGCTGATTTCGGGAATAGTCAAATCTCATGACGCTCTTTGTGAACTATCAAAACGGCTCAAAAGGATACGCCATCCAAATTATTCGACCACCCAATGTCGTGTTCCCGACACAGTTCCAGCGCATCCTCGGTAAACCCACCCAGCGACAAAAATCCTGCTAACACCACATTCTCTGGATGCAGCCGCTGATAGAGCGTAACTTTTTCTACAAACTCTTTGACATACTCAGTTCCTGACTTGCGCTTCTCTTTCTTCACTTCCACCAAAAGGATACGCTCATCGGTCGTCTTCGCCACAATATCCAACTCGCGGTTCAGCCCATCTTCGCGTTGAATATAGACACGGGTGCGTACATCGTACATATTCAACCGCGTGTCATAGGGGTCGCCAGTCGGCACGTCATTGAAGAACGCACTCAACTTAAAACGTTTACGCGTTTTCATCTTCGTGGCAAGATAATGCTCTGCCGTTTTGCCCACAAGGTCGTTGTATCTGTTTTGGATCGAACGACGTTTGGCTTCAGATGCTGCCAGTTTCTTCTCAAAATCAGCACGCAAATCAGGTTTAAATTTTTTGATTTCCTCTTCAAAATGATGGCGCAGAATCAGATTGAGCGTCCCATCCTGTAGACCTTGAAACTTATCATTGAACGGATTCTCTTGAATCAAATCGCCCTTTGCCAGCGCAATCAGCTTTTCATAGAGACGATTTTCATCCTCATCCAGATAGAGTGCCTCTTTGAGTTGTTTGGGTGTCCATGTGCGATTATTGTGTTTACTGAGATGAAGAATCATCTGCTTGCCATAGCGATCATTGATGCGTTTGACAGTTCCTTGGATATACTCATACCATGTCCCTGCCAGCTCGGAGGTTGGCGTTTGAACTTCATAGTCTACCGTAGCGGTCACGCCATCTGGGTCGGTTAAATCTTTTTCCGCGTAATCGCTTTGAATGACACAGGAAATAAAGAAGGGATCATAACCACATAGGTCGTTGATACTATAGGCTGTGTCATTGGAGATAGGGACTTTGAAGACCTCGGCATATTGGTAAACTGCATCCAACCCTTCACCCTCTTCCAGATAGGGAGAAATAAAGCGACGACTCAGCCGTCCTGCTTTAAGATGGCGATGCATAATCGTCTGCATCCAGCCTATATAGGAACCAGCCACCAACATCGGTGCGAGCTTTGACTCGGAGACGTGGTGAAAACTGCCAGGCATGGTTGTATTTGGGGAAGTTTCGGTTGCTTTATCCATATAAATATTGGTTGAGAGATACTGGAACTCATCAATCATCACCACAAAACGCTGATTTTGAACGGCTGCGGTGCTATGGGGTGCGTTATATGCAATCTCCCACATAAGACCAGAACGCTCTCTCCCTTCTTCATAAATCATTTGTTTTGTGTTGTCAATCAATGATTCATTTGCCAGCTCGATACCATGATCCAAAATTTGTTCTAAGTTTAATGGTAGTTTATGAACCAATGTTGGATCTCGTTTCAAAAATGAGATGTACTGTGTGGCAAATGTGCGGTAATAGAGCGAGGCAAAATCCTGATGCCAAATCCTTGATTCGGGAATACTGATATAAAAGGGAATCACCATCTCATTGGCTGACCAAAGCTCATTAAAGATACGTTGCAGGATGGCGGTTTTGCCACTTTTACGGCGTCCTAACAAGGCGCGCGACTTTGACAGCCTGTCAGGAATGCGAGCAATCCACTCATGTAATTCTTTAAACTCTTTTTCGCGGCCAACGAGTAGCGATGGATCACCAATTCTTTCTGCTAATGGATATTGTAACTGCATAAACGACCTCCCACTCTGACATCAACTGCTATCATCTCATTTGTCAACGGTTCGTCTGACCACCGACCTTTGCAAATTGTTGCAACTGCCCTATCATCAACACTTGCCAACCCAATACACTTTTAATTTTACCACGAACTTATGCTCTTCGTTGCAATCCAATATCCACACAACCAAGCTCACCACAATCTCAGACATAGATAACTTGCGCATCATCATAGGTTTGCTATACTCATACTGTTTATCTGCCTCATCCCATGTTCATCCCACGCATTTCTGCTATCCTGACAGGAAACAGCCGAAGGGTAGTCAATCCAAAAATTAGAAATGAAGCAGTACAAACCATGAAGGAAACAAGGAGCGATGCCACCTTTCTATTTGACATCGGAATCAATTTTCATCCTGTGTAATCTGATCGCTATCACCTGGCTGTGTACATATTATGTGCGTATCAAAAACAAATCACATTTAAACTGGCTGATGATAACAATGCTTGGCAGCGTATTTGTTACGTTGATCGTGACATTGTTTGTTCATGCGCCTGTGCCCAATTCATACCAGCATGTTATACATCTCTGGCAACAAGTCTTTAATGCCAATACGTTTATCATTGCATTTCAAGTTGGATATATATTCCCATCCCCCAGACCTTACTTATATGAAACAAGGGTTATCAACAATCTCTTGTGGATAGTTGTGCTTGCCTTAACCGTGATTGCTTCTATCATCACTGTTCAAGGGTCATTTACACAAATCATACAATTTAATAGATGGGTGACATTGATAATCGTACTCTGTGCGACAGGTTCCATGTTGGTTGCATTTCGGCGATTACAAATCGAGCGTGGATGGCACCATCTGTACGTCATACCGCCAACCTTGATTGCACCGCCCCCGATGAATGCAACCCCTATCTATGCGATGATGATGGTTATCGCGCCCCTTTTATTGCTCTCCACAGCAAGTACGTTTTGGTACAATATTGATGCACTCAATGGCATTGAAAACATGGACATGTTTTTTCTGAGCGTGTGCATTTTTCTTGCTGGTTCCTTTGTACTCAGCTATTCACCTGAAACAACCACCATACTGAGTAAACTGATTGGGGTTGGCTTATTTGTTATCACCATTCTGATCATCAGCTTACTCTTGTTTCTGACCCCGCTCATTGATGATGCCTATGATGCGCCACACCAAATGGCCGACCAACAACATTTTCGATTTGTGCCGCTTGAGGGGGGACGGTATCAAGTTCATGGGCTATCTGATAGACAAGGGGTGGCGATGCGTACCTCTTTGGGATCGGTTTTGGCTTTGAACAATGAAGAGGCCCTCCCCGTTGAGTTAGACTTTGACTTCCCATTTTATGGTCAAGCGAGGCGCACACTCTTTGTTGCCGACAATGGGTTTATTGCCTTTGATCAAGCGCCATCGAATAACCGCTTCAACAGCAACCGGCAACCCATGATTGCCCCCCTAAAGGTGGATTTGAACCCAGAGCTTGGCGGACAAATCGTGACCAATGCAAGCCAAGACCAAATCACGATTACATGGGCGCACGTACCTGATAGCACAACCAACGCCCCCAACACATTTCAGGTAACGCTTTATGCGAATGGCACGATAGATTTTGTGTATGATGAGCTAAACCCAAGTTATGACTACACCAATTTTGAAAAACCGTTGCAGTTGGTGGGTCTCTTGCCCGGCAATACAAATCCGCTTCCTGCATCAATCCGTTTTACGCCCACACTCAATCACACAAGTGTCCCAGACACTGCCATTGTCGAGAATTTCTCCTGGGATTATCGTGCGTATCTACATTCACAGATGTGGCCGATTGCGCTGATTTTATTGGGTACGATGGGCATCGTCATGATTGGCTTCCCGCTCTTTTTCCAATTCATTCTGATGCGTCCATTGCGTACCTTGCTGGACGGGATTAAGCAAGTCGATGCGGGTCAGCTAGACCTTGCATTGAAACCTACATTTGATGATGAGATTGGGCAGATTACCAACGCCTTTAACCGTATGGTCGGCTCAATTCAACAGAGCCAGCAAGAGATTGTCCACATCAATCTGACCTTAGAAAATCGGGTGCATCAACGAACCGAAGCCTTGGTAGAGGCCAAAGAGATGGCGGATGAGGCCAGAGAAGCGGCAGAGGTTGCCAATCGTGCCAAGAGTACGTTTTTAGCCAACATGAGCCATGAACTACGCACACCCCTGAACAGTGTGTTGGGCTATGCGCGCCTGCTCCAACGCACATCACCAGAAACACAGCAACTCAAAATCATTGAGCAAAGTGGGCAACATCTGTTGACCCTGATTTCGGATGTGCTTGACATTGCCAAAATCGAGGCCGGTAAAATTGAGTTGCAGCCAGCAGTGGTTCAACTTCCTGCCTTTTTGAACCAAATCCAACAGATGATCACCCTTCAAACGCAAGAGAAGGGGTTGAAATTTATCGCGCAAGTCGATGCCGACCTTCCTACCTATGTGTCTGTGGACCCCAAACGGCTTCGTCAAATCCTGCTCAACTTGCTCCACAACGCGGTTAAATTTACGGATGCGGGCGAGATACGCTTTACGGTTATGCGTCTACCAACCAGCAGCAGCGACATCTGCCAGCTACGCTTTGAGGTGCAGGACACAGGCGTTGGCATTGCCCCTGAGCATCTGTCTACGATCTTTCAACCCTTTGAGCAGATTGGTGATCAAGAGGGAACAGGGCTAGGGTTGACAATCAGCCAGCATTTGGTCACGTTGATGGATGGAGAGTTGGCCGTTACAAGCAAGGTTGGACAAGGAACACATTTTCACTTTGAAATTGCACTGCCAATTGCCGATGTCTCTACGAGCGAACAAACCTCTGATATCATGCTGCCCATTGGGGTCAAGGGGACGCCGCCACCCGTGTTGCTCATTGACGACATTGAACTCAATCGTGCGCTGTTGGTTGATTTACTCCAACCTTTGGGCTTCACACTCCATGAAGCCACAGACGGAGACGCAGGTTTGGTCAAAGCCAAAGAGCTTTTTGAACCCCCACACCAAAAAGGCATTATCTTGATGGATTTGGTCATGCCTGGGCTATCTGGATTTGATCTACTGCGCCAGCTACGTGCTGAGACCAATCTTGCCGATGTCACCGTGATTGTGGTTTCTGCCAGTGTCTTTCATGACGACTACATACGCACCGAAGCCTTGGGGGCAGACGCCTTTCTCGACAAACCTGTTGACTCCGCTGAATTGTACGCACTGTTGACCCATCATGCTGGTGTTGAGTGGAGTTATGCGGAGGAACACCGTCATGATGACGCCCAAGCAACAATCACTGTCAGCCAAGAAGAAGACCGATCACCTACCGTCACGATACCTGTCTCTGACAGACGCCCATCCATCACACAATTAGAGGAAATCAATGCCTATGTCGGGGTTGGCGATATGCGCGCCTTGAAGCAATTCATCGCAACCAGCACATCATCCGATGAAGAGATAACGCCTTTTATGCACAAGCTACAAACACTGGTCGAACAATTTCAAATTGAAGAACTGGAACGCTGGATCACAGCGTTAATCAAAGAAGAAAATAAGGAGGACTGATGAACGACACGCATACACAGGATACACCACAAAATCCCACTGTTCTCATTGTTGACGATGTCCCTGCCAATCTTGCCCTGCTGTTTGACTATTTGGAGCAAGAATCGTTTCGTGTCCTTGTGGCGCAGAGTGGTGCGAAAGCACTCACACAACTGCAACGCATGAAACCCGACATTATTCTGCTGGATGTGATGATGCCTGGTATGAACGGCTTTGAGACATGTCAACTCATCAAAGCCAATGCAGATACATGTGAAATTCCCATCATCTTTCTGACATCGCTGGATGATGTGGTTGATAAAGTGCGTGGCTTTGAGATGGGCGGGGTCGATTATATCACCAAGCCCATCGAGGATGTCGAGGTATTGGCGCGGCTACGCACCCATCTCACCATTCATGACTTGCAGCATCGTCTGCGTCAACAGCTTAATCTCGCCTTGGCAGAGGTCCAAGAACGAAACACACAGTTGGCGCACACCAACGAAATCTTGACCACTTTGCATGGCAGCTACAACGCTGAGATGACACAACGTCAGCGCACCGAGCAGGAAAAGGATAGCCTGATGACCATCATCGAACAACAGACCGAACAGTGGCGTATTCTCAGCCGTTTTTTGCTCGAAGAATCGGATACACCCCGTCATGGCTTGGGACAGGCACTCACCGCACAGGCTGCACAAAACTTGGGGTTAGTTTTGCACTCTTTGACACAGATTGCACAATCGCTCCATAACGGTCAATCCGTCGAACCATCAACAAAATCGCATTTCCAAAATACGATGGGCATATTAGAAAAGACAAAGAACTATTTAGATGAAATCAGCCAGGCAGGAACAGCATCGAAGACAGGTAATGAGGCTAACTCCGTGACAAGTGCAGCCGTCTTATCTGAACTCACCGTGCGAGAGCAAGAAGTGTTGCAGTTGCTGGTTGATGGCGAATCCAACAGCGAAATCTGTCGCAAACTGATTGTGAGTGAGAGTACGGTACGGACCTACCGCATGCGTATCATGCAGAAACTGGATGTGGACTCGTTTGCGGGGTTGGTTAAGTTTGCGGTGAAGCACAATTTAACGAGCTTAGATTAAATATTATACTTGACCAAGGTGCATCGTTACTTGTCGTACAATCAGCCCTACCAAGTGACCAAAGCAATGGGCAAAGCTGAACACAGGAACACCAAGATAGAGGTCTAGTCGTTGTATGGATAAAATCATGTGACAACTAGACCTCTTTTTTTTCTTTCCACCTTGTCAAGCTCACGAAATCTGATGGCACTTAAAGTGATTCGCCACATTACGCGTTCTATGGGTATAATAAGAGACAACAATCAATACTAAACCATCAATTGTGTATAATCAGGAGAAAACGATGAGCATACTCGATCAATTTAACTTAGACGGCCAAGTGGCGTTGGTCACAGGTGGCAGCAAGGGCTTGGGCAAAGAGATGGCGCAGGCGTTGGCCGAGGCTGGCGCACAGGTTGCGGTCCTCAGTCGCAATGGGGAGCAATCGCAGGCTGTGGCGGCAGGTATCCAAGAGGCAACCGGAAACACATGTCGCGGCTATAGCTGTGATGTCACGGTGGAAGAGCAGGTCAACAGCACAGTCGAACAGATTTTGGCCGACTTTGGGCAGATTGATATTGCCATCAATAATGCGGGCATCAACATCCGCGGTCATATTGATGAACTGGATTTTGCCGAATTTCAGCATGTACAGGATGTCAATGTCAATGGCGTTTGGCTGGCCTGTAAAGCCGTTGTCCCACACATGAAATCGCGCGGTTATGGCCGTATCATCAATATCGGTTCTGCGCTCTCGCTAATTGCCATCGCCGAGCGCACCCCATACAACGCCAGTAAAGGGGCCGTGCTGATGATGACACGGGCATTGGCGTTGGAATTGGCGTCCCACAACATCACCGTCAACGCCATCTTGCCAGGTTCATCTCTGTCGCAAATGGCCCTGGCAAGATGGCGTTGACGGTGATGT
>JBCCFC010000250.1:0-12877 GCA_039029935.1 Chloroflexota bacterium | reverse complement strand
TCATCGCTGGTCTCGTTATTTTGCATGGGCGATACCTGTACAAAAATAATCCACTGTCATATAATATCCAACGATCTATTTTAATTTCTTTTTCGGTTTACTTATACACAACAAGGAAGAAAATCTGTGTAGACCATTCCACAAAAATAAGTAATCAACCTACTTTCAGGAAGGGGATGCAGTCTACTGGACTGACCAGAGTATCTGTGACCCCTTTCTGAAAGTATGCATAGGTCATTATTTCTGTGGATTCACCTTAGAAGGAGAGCCATGACAGAACGCAAACTAATTAACCTATTTTCATCGTTATCTGCCGATTCGATCCATAAACAACTCCCCGGACGTTGGAGTGACATGGAAATGGCAGGTATTCCAGACCACTTTGATAGTGCAAAAGAGTTTGATCGCGAGATTGCCATCCGAGAACTCATGCTACGTTCACCAGAGGTCAGCGATGGGTTGTATTACGATCATTTTTATGTGACTCTACAAGAAAAATTAGCCAATCGAGGGGCATATGCACAGGCCCTTCGTTGGCATCATGCCACAATTACCCATATAGAACAGCATCAGGATGACGGTCGTGACAGTGCAAGCCGAGAACTCGCTGAGACATATTGGCTGTCTGGTGATATTGCCACTGCACTGGGGATTACAACAAGAAGTTTGTTGCGTGATCCCCATGATATGTGGGGCATAAACATGCTTGCCCTCCATAGAAAGGGTAGCGGTGTGGCCTCGTTGATTGTCGAAATGATGCAACGTGGATTAGAGGTTGTTCAACACAATGATAAGATGGAACCATTACAGGCACAGTTCCCAGAATTTCTTGAGGATGCCCTTGCCGAGGTGGAGGCCGAAAACAAGCATCCTGAACGCATTAAGGTGAACGAAATTCCTGTCGAGATACTGCAAGCATTTCGGGCTGCGCTCCAATTGAATGAAGGTCATCCAGATGGGGCTGATGCCTATCTTGCACCGTTGGACCAGTTGATAACCGCAACAGATGAAGAATACCGTCAGCTTACAAAAGAGATTGTAACACCTGAGACATCGTTAGGACGCACGATGGGGCGTGTCTATGCGCCCGAGTTGATTCGGATGGCCTGTGATGACAAACTTGTCGATGGTCCAGCAGTGACACGTGCGCTCGACCTGCTACGCCAGCTTGTAGACCACAATATTATCGAAGCAGGGGATGACATTGCGACATGGCTAGCGAAGGCCGATGGCAACTGGAAACAAACTCTGTACTCACCACACATTGGCAAGGTTGGTGGTTTTACCAATGATGAATTAGAAGCCATTGCTGGTGACATACGATATTGTGTCTATGTTCGTCACGACGCCGCCAATGCATTGATGGCGCGAATGACCAAAGGGTTTGTCTCCTCTGAACGGGTAGAGAAAATGCTCCGTCATCTGTTGACACGCCCAGAAGCGCATGACCGTGCCGAAGAGGAGCTATTCCTTGGGTTCTTGATTGCAACGATCAGCGATTACGCTTCATCACTGGCAGACCTCTATCCAGAGGTTGAGGCCGCCTACCGAGAGGAGCGGGTTGATTTACAGATAATAGAGCTATCTTCAGTTCAGGAACGGTTTGGGTTGCCACAGGATGCAGAACCGCGTCGTCGAGATGATGGCCTTTATTTGCGGCTTCGATGTAAGAAGTGCAGTCGAGAGCGCACTCATTTTGTCCAACATGTCACGCAGGATATCCTGACCGCAGTGCGTGAACGGGATGACGAAGAGGTTGCATATTGCTCCTATGTCATGGACCGAGAAATTGTCTGTCCCAAGTGTGGTGCGCGTGACCAATATGAAATGACGGGTCATGCCCATCTCCAGTTGTTGTCGACAACGAGGGGGCTTGAAGCCCTGATGGGGTTGGCGACCGGGAACAAAGATGCGCCTAAATTTACGCCTCATCCACGTTTATCGGAGATACGGTCTTCAGCAATGGGTCGCGAAATGCATCCGTTGGAGGCCATCAAGCAATATCGCCAGCGCGCTCAAAAAAATCCAAATGATCCAGAGAATTACATCCGACTCGGCAGAATCTTACGCTTGATTCGGCGTGGTCCGGAAACCCTTGCTGCCTTCAAAAAAGCCTATGAGCTGGACCCGACGAATGATGATGCGGTGCTTTCGTATGCAATGGCCGAGCATGATTATGGCAGTCCAACACATGCCAAAGACCTCTATAATCAATGTCTGCAAATGGCGCAACGCGGTGTGCGCCGTATATTGTCTCCGGCAGATGCGGACTCTCTGGCGAAATACGCTCGGCAAGGCATTCGTGCATTGAGGAAAAAGCAGCCAAGCCCGTTTTCGATTGAGGAATTTGTCCCGTCTGTTGATAACCCAGCAACAAGCCAACAATCTCGCAAATCGAACGGTGGCCGCTCACAGAAACAGGGTTCAACTGGCACGGGTATGAAGAGAAAGAAAAAGAAATTGAAGAAACGACGACGCTAAGTAAACCAAAAAAATAGTTAAAAATAAACCGAGACATATACGACAACAGATTTGGGATTGGAACGGATTTTTCTCGTGTGCGCGCAGACAAAAACCCGTTTCTCCTCCGGGGTACCCTCTGGGTCCCGTTGTCGTATGTTTTGTCTAATTACTTTTTTGGATTTGCTTAGTATTCCAAATTCACCATATAATTATACAGAAGGACGAAAGATGAACACCAAACCAAACATTATTCTTATCAATTGTGATGACCTTGGCTATGGCGACCTTGGTTGTTATGGCTCAACAAACAACAAGACACCCCATTTGGACCAGATGGCAGCGGAGGGAATGCGCTTCACCGATTTCTATATGGCCTCCCCTGTTTGCACGCCATCACGCAGTGCCATGCTTACAGGTTGCTATCCGCCTCGGAACAGCATGGCTGAATTTGATGGGCGGTGGGTCTTATTCCCAGGCCAGCCCTATGGATTGAATCCTGATGAGGCCACTGTCGCATCGTTGCTCAAGGAGCAGGGCTATGCCTCCAAGATGGTGGGCAAATGGCATTGTGGCGACCAGCGTGAGTTCCTCCCCACGCGCCACGGGTTTGACAGCTATTACGGCATCCCCTACTCAAATGATATGGGCATTCAGAACGAGACAGATACCTATCCACCATTACCACTGGTCTTAGATGAGGATGTGATTCAAGCGCAGCCCGACCAAGCCTCTGTGACTGAGCGCTATGTCGAAGAGTCGCTGCGGTTTATCCGTCATACACACAACGAGGGCGAGCAGCCCTTCTTTCTCTACTTTGCGCATATGTATGTGCATCTACCCATCTATGTCACCGACCAATTCATGCGTGAATCGGACAACGGGCGTTACGGCGCGGCGGTGCAGGCCATCGACTGGAGTGTGGGTGTCTTGCTCCATGAAATCAAACGCTTGGGGTTGGACGACAATACGTTGGTGATTTTTACCAGTGACAACGGGTCACGGGCGCGCGGTGAAGGGGGCAGTAATGGACCGCTACGTGGTCATAAAGGCACAACATGGGAAGGTGGACAGCGGGTTCCCTGTATCATGCGCTGGCCGGGGCAGATTCCGGCGGGAACAGAGTGCAATGAACTGGCAACGGCGATGGACCTCTGTCCTACCTTATCCACTGTTGGTGGTGTGTCTATGCCCGAAGCCGGGGTGATTAAAGGCCATACCATTGATGGCAAAAATATCATGCCGATGATGCTGGGTGAGCCTGATGCGACATCTGAGTACGATGCCTTCTACTACTATTTGATGACCTGCTTGCAGGCAGTGCGCGTGGGCGATTGGAAGCTGCATGTGAAGACAAGGGGTACAAGGAGAGTGATCGAGGAGATGAATGCACTCTACAATCTGGCCGAGGATATTGGTGAAACCAACAATGTCTATGAGCAACACCCAGAGATTGTTGCGGCGTTAGAGGCCAAGCTGGATGCCTGTCGTCGGGACATTGGTGACAGCTCAGAAGGCGTTACGGGGCAGAACACTCGTCCAGTGGGTTGTGTTGACAACCCCACAACACTAACTGAGTATGATGAAACCCATCCCTATATCATGGCGATGTATGATTTGAAAGATAGAGGCTAAATAAATATATGACAATGACAGCGCAGAAAATGATCAACTATTTCTCCCTCCTAACGCCCAAAACGATCCGAGAGCAGCGACCGGGCTATTGGGGCGATGCGGATATGGTTGATGTCCCTGTACATTTTGAGGAAGCAGAGGATGAGGAACGTGAACTGGCGGCTATCGAATTGATGTTGCATTCTCCTGAGTTGAGTGATGACGTTGATTACCATTATTTTTATGAGGCAATACACGAACGACTATACGAGCGACAGGAATATATAGCGGCAATCCGCTGGCTCCACGCAGGCATTCTCTACACCGAACAACACGAAAATGGTCAAGCGAGGGGTAAATTTTGTCACTATTTGGTGCATAACTATCTTCATACGGGCAATTTTGATGTTGGGGTGGGTATCAGTACGCGGACACAACTGTCCACCCCCGCTACCGCTTGGGACTTATTCCTACTGGGCATTAATCTTGCCGAGGTGGGGCTGACAACACTTGCCGTGGAAGTGGCGGAACGATGCCAATCACTTGCGGAGGCGCAAGAGAGTGAGGAGCAGCCTGGTGGCTTTACACCGGAAGAATATCATGGCGAGATTCTGAGCATCGTTGAGGAGTATAAAAGCGAGCAGCCGAATCAGTTCGACAGAACGGATGAAGTTCGACCTGATATAGTGCAAGCCTTTCGAGAGGTACTTTATACCGATAACACACCGAAGCAGGAGGGCTATACTGCGCCACTTGACCAACTGGTCACGGCTACGGATGACGCATACCAAACATTTGCTGCGGACCTTCTTCAACCAAAGCCAGTAATGGGGTGGGTGTTTGCACCAGAGCTGATTCGGATGGCTTGTGATGATGCGTTGGTTGATGGACCAGCGGTTGGTCGCGCATTGGATATTTTGTGTCAACTCCAGGCCGATAACGCTGCGATGACCACTGAGATTGCGGCTTGGATAGAGAAGGCTGATGTGCATTGGAAAACAACGCTTCACTCACCTTTTATTGGCAAAGTAGCGGGATTCACCAATGATGAATTAGTGGGGATGGCACAAGAGAAGGAGTATGATGTTGTTCTGCGTCTGAATGCGGCCAAGGCGTTGATGGAGCGCATGAAACATGACCTTGCACCTGCCGACCAAGTGATGCCATTGTTGCGGATGCTCTTGACCAACCCTGAAACCCGTACCCCTGTAGCCGAAGATGAGTTGACGGGATTTTTGATCGGGGCCATTTTAGACTATGGGCTAAAGGAGCTTTATCCAGAGATGGAAGCGGCCTTTGTCGAGGACCGTGTTGCGCCTGATATTATTTCACTGGATTATGTTCAAGAGGAATTTGATATGCCTCTGACAGAGACGGAGCCGCGTCAAGAAGATGGGCTATATTTGCTGCTGGAGTGCAAAGTTTGTGAACGGCAGCGTGAGCACTTTGTGCAGTATATCACTCATGATTTGGGGACACCAGAGCGCGAAGAAGAGGGCAATTTTAGCAAATATGGTCCTTATATCATGGACCGTGAAATTGTCTGTCCTAAGTGCGGTACGGTTGATTTGTATGAGGTCAGTCCTATGTCACTCTTTAAAATAACGGGACGCAATGCTGAGGATAATCCCCGTTTGCAAGAGATTGAATGCGCCGCCATGTATCAGTCCATGAACCCAATGGATGCCATTGAGAAATATCGCGAAATGATCGCCGAAGAGCCTGAGTTGGCCTACAATTACCGACGTATGGGCAGCGTCTTTCGCATTCTCCATCGCGGTCGAGATGCAGTGGAAGCCTATCGCATCGCCTATGATCTGGAGCCGGACTCTGGCGAAGGGGTTATTTTCCATGCAATGGTCGAGCATGATTTTGGCAGTCGCAGACGCGCCTTGGAACTCTATAACCAAGCACTATCCATGTATGATAAAGGTGTCCTCAGCCGTGTCATGCCGTCGTTGGAGGCCAGAATGGTTACGCAAATTGCGCGTCGGGGGATTCGCAAGTTGAAGAAACGGGAGCCAAGCCCCTTTTCAATTGAAGAGTTTGTGCTGCGTGAGGAGGATGGCAAAATTTTGCCGCCAGGCCCGCCAGACGAGAAAAAGAAATCTAAGACAGAGGATGGGTCGTCCGATTCTACGCCGAAGAAGCGGAAAAAGCGTAAGAAGCGTCGGTAGTTGGTGGAGCGGTGGAACGGTGGAGCGGTGGAGTGGTGGAGTGGTGGAGCGGTGGAACAGTACAACCGACCCACCACCAATTGTCAGAGTTGGTTGATGACTTCGACAAATTTTGAGAGCGGCCAAGTCTTCCTATCCGACACTTGACCATCACCAAGCTCAACCAGCCGAAGCTCACCAGCCTTATTTTCAATAACATCGACCGAATAAAATGGCGCACGGATTCGGTTGGCAATTTCTTGAACCAGTGTCGGTACGTTACCATCCGGTGCATAGGGTGTACCATGCACGACAAAGTAGCGACACTCGGTTTCTACACGGTAATGCTCAACACGCCGAATCGCAACACCTCCTTCAACCTCTCCACGATAGGTTTCAAGTTGTTCAACAATGGTGCGCACATCGGCGGGTGAACTCGCAATGGAACCATTACTTGCTGTATTAGATTTTACATAATCCTTGACAAAATACTGGTTCCAGCCTAACGCAGTCACATTGGTTTCCAGATGATCATCTGCTTCAAAGAAGTGCGTCTCCGCTGTGAACTCATGGCATTGCTGATACCAGCCGGGTAGATGATGACAATGCAGGTAGTCGGCGTATGCGGTGATGGGGACGCCACCTTTGCCATCGATTTGTGTTACCAACGTTTGGTAGCCATCAGGATTGAGCATCCATCCACGATAGAGAACGCGCTCGCCCGCCTCGATTTTTGGACGTGGTTTAAATTCGCCGCAAACCAATGCATCAAAATCAAAGAGAGAGCATGGATGCCCTAACGCTTGGACTGCGATAAACTCCTCGTGATATGGATCATCTGCTTGCCGTTTGTTGAGTGGATTTTCGGGATATAAGATACGCATTGTTGCACCTCACTTAAAATACATCAATCGTGGGAAACTTTGCCTGCGCCTGCAAGCAATCCCACAGATAAACTGCCAGTCCAGGGTCGCCTGTCCACAATGGATAGCGTGGCATCTGGAAAAGCTCCTTGGAGAGTCGGTATTGGTCAATAGAATGCATGGCAAACTGTCGAGCGCGGTCCAACCAAAGCTCGTCGCCTGTGCGTTCAAACAGTTTTAGAAAGGCATAGCCATTGCCACCCGTGCCATGACAGAGGTTCGACCCTTTCTTCAGCGGTCCAGCTTGCCAGATGAGTTCACCACCTCTGAGCATAACGCTGTCAAAGTTAGGGTTGACCCCAACAGGCAGATTTGCCAGCGAGATCACCACACCTGGCGCACCATGACAATATTGGACCATTGTGGGTGCTTTGGTTGGCTCATTTTCATCAAACACATCCACCCAATTGGCACAGGTATCATCCGCAACCGCCGTGTTTACTGTGGACGCCATGATGCGGGATGCTGTCTCCTGGGCTTGGTCGTCGGGCAACAAATTCATGCCTTCGATAAGGGCCAAGGCATTCCCCGCAAAGCCATGCACCGCACCAAGAAACTTATGTTTCCCTCGATAAAGGTCAATATTCCACAAATAGCCAATACCTTCAACTTCTTGCCAGTCCGCCAACATCAATTCGGCTTGTGTGCGATACAATGCCGCCCACTGTGCATCCTGCTCACCAACCCAACGATGCATAAAGAGTGCAGCCAGCATAGAGCCAGCCATTCCCCACATCAGTTCACGCACAGGCTGTGTATCGTTGATTTGGATTGAGGTAGCGATTTCACCCGCTTTTACGCTCATGGCCTCTATATCACCAGACCCCAGCATTGCCTGATACTGCATTAACAGAAATGGCAACTCCCCAAACAGGTAAGACGAGTTTTCAGAATGTGGGTTATCGCTATAGTCTTTGCGTGTTTCAGCCAAGAGGTCATCCACAAATTCATGCACATCCAGCTTGGTGTCAACCGCACCAACACGCTGCAAATAGTCAACCATCCACAACGAACCACCACGCCCAGCATAAAAATCGGGATACACACCCCAATCATCCATTGGGTGACACGGCCATTTGCCATGAACTACGCTCTGCTGAACAATATCTTCCACCATCTCTATCATGGCTTGCTCGGCGATAGACGGGTTCCATTGGACCTCTGGCAATGGATAATGTCGTTCTTTGTCATACATGGACACCCTCCTTGAGTTAGACAAACATACGTTTTTTATTATATCGAAGTATATCTGGAACGGACTTTTTTTGCAATGTATATGCATACGCACCGCCATCTATAAGGAATAGCGATTATTTAACTTACACACGTTCAGTTAGCACGCCCCGTGCGGTTCTGCTCCAAATGGGTAAGTTATTTAGTTGCCATTCCTAAGCATTGGAAAATGGTTTGCTTAGGCTTATTATGAGGTGGTATAATTTTACGCAAAAGAGCAAAAGTCACAGATGGATAAAAGTCGCCGCCCTACAAGGGACGGTCTACAAGTGGTGATATGTTCTGATGTCGCCCGTCCATTCTGGGCGGGGTTGTTGTAGCAACGCGTGAATTTTGGTTCAAGGATGACAACTACGGGTTGAATTTGTATAGGAGAAACACCCATGAAGGCTGCACAATTCTATGGCGGCAAAGATATACGTATTGAGTCTGTTGCTGACCCTGCACCAGAGGATAATCAAATCCTTGTCGAAGTCGCGGCAACAGGTATCTGTGGTAGCGATCTTCACGCCTATCATCATACACCCCCTCCATCCAGCCCCCCACATCGGCCACGCATTGGTGGGCATGAATTGACAGGCCGTGTGGTTGCCACTGGCACAGAGACGAAAGTCTATCAGGTGGGCGACCGTGTGGCGATTGAACCAACCATTCCATGTAATCATTGCGCCGAGTGTCTATCGGGCAATTACAATCTATGTCGTGAGTTGGTGCATATTGGTGGTTCGGTGGCTGGTGGGTTTGCCGAGTATATGGTCGCACCCGAAAGCAATGTCTATCAGCTCCCCGATACTGTCTCGTTTGAAGCGGGGGCTGTTGCTGAGGTCTACGCCGTCGCCGTTCACGCACTTTCCATCATGCCTGTGCAGCCCGGCAATCGTGTTGCCATCATCGGCAGCGGACCTGTCGGACTTACTATTGCAGAAATGGCGCAGCTTGCAGGTGCGTCGTCGGTCATGTTATTGGGCAAACCAGATGCACCGTTGCAGTTGGCACAGGATCACATAGGCGTTGTGCCCATGAACGTCGATGCCGTGGATGCAGTTGAGGCAGTTATGGAACATACACAAGGGCGCGGGGCAGACGTTGTCTTTGAAGCGGTTGGCGGTCATGCGCCCACACTGCAACAGGCGACGGAGATTGCCGCCATTCGCGGTCGTATTTGCATGGTTGGGGGGCATGTTGCACCGTTGACACTGGACACACGCTATGCCAGAGGAAAAGAACTGACGATTTCGTGGGCGTTCTGTTATGGGCGGCGTGATGGTCGACGAGAATTTCAACTCGCCCTCGATTTAATGGCCGCGGACAAGCTCGATCCCATGCCACTGATCACACACCGCTTCCCGCTGGATGAGATTCAACAGGCATTTGCGGTTGCCTCTGGGCGGGATGAGCATGGCTCGGTGAAGGTCATGGTTTTGCCGTCATTGTAACAAATCACATAATACCAAGGAGAAACCACAAAAATGAGCGAATTTATTCTTTCCTGCACAACCTGTGCGACACGTCAGCCTTGGCACGACGAAATCGAGGATTGTTTTACCTATGCGCCCAAAGCGGGATACAAAGCGTGGGGGATCGCAGGACCAGCGTGTTGGACACCCGGGTTTAGCCAATGGCTCGATTTGGGTCGTATCCGTCAACGCGCAGATGAAGTGGGATTGACCCGTTGCACCGAGGTCTACAGTATGCCCATCCCTACCGATTCTGTTGAGATGGCGCAAAAAGCAGCCAAACAGATTGCGCGCAATTTTGACATGGCCGAGGGGCTGGGGAGTCCACTGGTTGTATTCTCCGGTGGGAAACGTCAACCCGGTGGCATCGAAGCAACGATTGCCGGGCTGGAAGCGTTGTTGCCCCTGATCGAAGACAAAGATGTCAAGCTCGCAATCGAACCCCATTATCGGTCACAAATCATGTTCCTTTCGGACTACGACGCCATCTTTGACGCCATCGACTCCCCACAGGTGGGGATCACGTTGGACTCGGGTCACTTTCACTCGGCCAATGTGGATTGGCGACAGGTCATCGACCGCTACACCGACCGTATCCTCAACTTCCATGTCAAGGACCACATCAGCATCCAGTCAGTGGCATTGGGTGCGGGCGAGATTGACTTACGCGCCTATATTGAAACCCTCCATGCCATCGACTACAAAGGGGCACTGGCTGTGGAGTTAGAGGTGGTTGACTTTGAGAATCTGCTGCGGTATACCGGAGAGGCTTATGCCTACGTCTCAGAGATGGTGGCTGATGTCACAGGACAGGCAGTTGCAATCAAAAAACTGAATCGATTTTCATACAGAAAGGCATGAAACATGACAGAAAAACTACGACTAGCACTCGTTGGCTGTGGGGCAATTGCGCGCTACCACTTGGACGGTATCAACGAGAGCGCACCACGCATTCAAGTAACAGCAGTGATTGACCCCGACCTCGCCAGAGCTGACGAATATGCCCAAGAAACAGGCGCAACCGCCTACGCCTCTCTCTCCGAAGCACTACAGGACGATACCTTTGATGCGGTTGACATTATGGTTCCCCATCATCTACATGAAGAGTTGACATTGATGGCATTCAATGCAGGCAAACACGTCCTGCTCGAAAAACCGATGGCACCCACATTAGATGCTTGCCAACGTATCTTAGACGCAGCCAAAGCCGCACGTGAGCAGCATCCCCATTTAGTCTTCATGGTTGCCGAAAATGCGCAATACTGGCCGGAAATTGTACGCGCCCAAGAACTGATTGAAGAGGGTACGATTGGCGATATCATCACGGCTCATGCGGCCTTTGTTATGGAGATTGATCCTTACTTCTTTAGTGACCCCAAGGCGTGGCGGTATGATTTGGCAAAGTCGGGTGGCGGCATCGTCATTGATGGCGGCTCGCACTGGATTCGCCCGCTGCGTATGTGGATGGGTGAAATCGACTCTGTGGTCAGCGTGTTGGGGCATCCACTCACGCAGATGGAGGGTGAGTCACTGTCACAGGCCATCATCCGTTTTCAATCGGGAAAAACTGCCACCTTTGACACGATGATGGTCGAAAGCACGCTTGCACCACACCCTTGGTGGCGGATTACCGGAACCAAAGGTGAAATCATCATCGAGGATGGCTTTGAAGGTCGCCTGATGCTCTTTAATGCCGAGAACTGTGAGGGCTTGGCCGTTGGTCGCCAAGCAGGCTACGCCAAATCGTTCGGACCGGAGTTAAAGGATTTCTCCGACGTTGTGCTAGATCGCATCCCGCCGGCCGCAGGACCGGAACACTCGCTGGGGGAACTGCGGACAGCCCTTGCAATCTATCGGTCTGCGGAAAGTGGGCAGTGGGAGCCGGTGTGGACGTAGCGCGGTCTCTGTTCATAGAGAAGGGGGTAAGATGCAGAAAATTATTATCAAAAATTTTATGGCTCTCCAAGATGTTGAAATTGAGATTCATAAATTTTTGATTCTCATCGGGGAGCAAGCAAGCGGGAAAAGTGCCGTTAGCAAACTAATTTATTTTTTCAGAGAAATTCGCAGAGAACTGATGGACATTTTTTTCGATGAGATATATAACACACCAGAAAAGGAATTAAACATTGTCAACCAGCTTAGTCAACGATTAAAAAATAAATTTTATGATGAATTTGGTTCGACCAATGTTTCGGAGAATTTTCAGATTCAGTACTATTTTAATAAACAAAACTACATTATCTTTTCCTCACGTGGTAATCAACATTTTGAAATCGCCTTAGAGCCATCTGAATTTTATAAAAGTTTCTCAACCGAAGAAATACACACTCTAGTTAATGAAGCTAAAAATTATCGTCAAGATAAAACTACTTTGGGCAAAGCCATCTTTAGACAATCTTATGATAATTTACAAACCCATATAGACACATTACTAGATGATCATAGCATTTATGCATACATACCTGCGGGGCGAATCATCGCAATGCTGCCGAGGCTAAGTGATTATTATCTATACGCAATATCACAACAAGAAATGTCTAATTCAAATGGCGTTCCTGTTCCCTCTATTGATTCACGTTTAATCAAGGAATATTTACGGAAAGCCGAGGATATCAAAGATATTTTTGACTCCACCGATTTTGCTGGATTAATTGACGCTGAAGTATTACGTGGCGAGTCGGTTAATCGTCCTGTCTTAGAGATAGTCGTTGAGCATATCGAAAGAATTCTGCGTGGTCGTTATAGCCAAGAAGGAGAAAGCGAACAAATCTATCTTTCAAATACAAACACTGCAATCAATTTACAAAATGCTTCAACTGGTCAACAAGATGCTATTCGGGTTTTACAGGATATATTTTTGATTTTATTACATAAGCAGAATGCATTTCGTGTAATAGAGGAACCCGAAGTGCATTTATATCCGATGTCACAAAAACACTTAATTGAAATTTTTGCAATTATGTTAAATAATACGAATAGTCAACTTGTTGTATCAACTCACAGTCCATATATTTTAAGTATTGCCAATAAT
>JBCCFC010000249.1:0-12919 GCA_039029935.1 Chloroflexota bacterium | reverse complement strand
GTTAGAAGTCTAAGTTGGTCACCAGATGGAACCAAAATTGTTTCTGGCTTTGAAGATTACACAATGCGGGATAGTATGACAGGCCAATTATTACATACCGTCGATTGTTATGGAACAGCTTATGTCAGTTGGTCTCCTGATGGTGCAAAAACCGCCTCTCGAACAGGATTGTTACAAATATGGACGGCTAATCGCTGATAAACTATATGTCTCACAAATCTAGTTCTAATCAAATTGTTGGTTTCTTTCTCAAACTATAAATGGTTGTACTCTGATGTTCTAAGCAAGCCTGTCAAACCAACAAGGATGTTAAAGCTAGAAATTTTTCTGACAGGATAATACATACGACTATTTAGTCTACAATTAGCAATCAAAAATGTATCTGAAACAATAACATTCCAACTTTTCTACTGGTGTAATACTTCCCAACACCAGATATGGGCTCAACAAATTGAGTCCGATCTTGACGCTGAACAACTCGATACGCTACTCAACGAAATTGACAAAGAGTATGAATCTGGACTATCCTAACCTCTTATCTAAGACACAGCCTCATGCAAATGACAAGCCGCCCAATGCTCTTCCCCATATTCCTTGTACACTGGCAAATCACGTCCACAAACATCCATCGCCTTCGGACAGCGATCCTTAAACACACATCCCGGTGGCAAATCACGCAACAGTGGCGTAATGCCCGGAATCCCCTTGAAAACGCCCTTTTTACCCAACACGGGCAAGCTCTCAATCAATAACTGTGTATACGGATGCAGCGGATTGGTAAATGTATCCTGCACAGTCCCCAACTCAGCCATGCTGCCGGCATACATCACGGCCATGCGATTGACAAACTGCGCCATCAACCCCATGTCATGACCAATCAGGATAACGGCACTGCCCATCTCCTGCTGTAGACGACCAATGGTCTGCATCACCTGCCGCTGTGTCACCACATCGAGTGCGCTCGTTGGCTCATCGGCGATGATCACCTTGGGATTCATGGCGATGCTGATGGCGATACAGACACGCTGTTTCATGCCACCGCTCAATTCATGTGGATACATGTTGCCGACAGAACGGTCGAGTTCAACATCCTCCAACACTTTGCCCGCGTAATCGCGCATGGCTGCTCGCGACATGTTCATATCGTGATCGACCATACTGTCGATGATCTGGTCACGCACGAGCATCACTGGGTTCAGCGAGTTCATGGCGCCCTGTGGAATCATGCTGATATCCCGTGCGCGTGTTTGACGCATCTCTTCCTCGGAAAGCTTGGTCAAATCGACATCACCCAGCAACGCCTCACCACCCGCAATGCGTCCAGGTGATTTGATCATTTGAAGCAGCGCCAAAGCCATCGTAGACTTACCAGACCCAGACTCACCGACCACGCCGAGCCGTTCACCAGCACGCAAGCTAAAGCTCACTTTGTTATTTGCATAAACGATGCCCGCATCCGTGTGGTATTGGACATCCAAGTTTTTTACTTGTAAAACGTATTCTTCGCTCATGTATATCTTTATGTTGAAAGGTTGAAGAGTTGAAGGGTTGAAGAGTGCCAGTACAATCAATAAGCAACTCTGTCTCTCCCTCTCCCCGTCTCCTTGTCTTATCGTCTCTCTGCGGTTCATCTTTATGCTGACTTGCGCACACGCGGATTCGCCAACTCATCCAGTCCGATGGAAATCATGAAGAGCATGACGAAAATCAAGGCGATGATCACGACAGGAACCATAATCCACCACCACATGCCACGCAAGAACGCACCTTGGTTCATCACCCAAAAAAGGGTGTTGCCCAGTGTTGGCTCACGTAGTGGTCCAAGCCCCAGTGCGGATAGACCAACCGAGGCAAAGATTGCACCAGTCAATGCACCGACAAGGCTTGCACCCAAGTAAGGCAGTAGGTTTGGGATCAACTCGCGGAAAATGATGCCCATACCGGACATGCCGTTGAGCCGTGCCATCATGACATAGGAACGTTCACGCATACTCAGTACCTGCGAGCGAATAACGCGTGCAGGCCCACGCCATGCCAAGACAGAAATAATCAAGCCCATTTGGTTGATGCTGATGGTCTCCTCGCCCAATGAGGATGCAATGACAACGAGAACCAATAGCCCTGGAATGGTGAGTGCGACATCGACCAGCCACCGGACAACGGCGTCATAGGCGCCACCGTAAAATGCGGAGGTGAATCCCAAAAACATGCCGACAAAAAGGCCGATGATGCCAGCAATAACGCCAATGCGCATGGTGAGTAGCGTCCCAGTGACGGCAACCGCAAAGAGATTACGTCCCTGTGAGTCTGTGCCAAATGGATAGGCCGCTGGCTCGGTATCGGCGCAATCTGGGTCGGTACGCGGACAATAGTTGAGCGTAGGTGAAACGCTTGCTGGCGCAGCGAGTGGATATGGATCAACCTTGACATCGACAAAGGTTTGGCCGTAGGTTGAAAAGATGACCAAGGCCGCTAGAATAAATAGCCCGATGACAAGAATTATGTTACGGCGCAAGTAGCCGATGGTTAATGCGATACTAGACATGAAATAATAGGTTTTTGTGTGGGCAAACGCCCTTGTAGGACTTACGCATTCGTAGGAGCTTGATAGTTCAAGCCTCTACGAGCTAGCACTGTATTTAGTGCCTAACGACAGTCGTATAAATACTGCGTCCCTACGAAATGAATATATTTTTTAGCTGCCATCGTAATTAATGCGAGGGTCAAGCATTGGGTAGATCATATCCATGATAAACATGGCAATGGCGATGGTGACGGTCAACATAAAGACCGACCCATAGATAACGGGGTAGTCAAGCTGTTGAATGGCGCGATTGAGAATTGTGCCAATGCCTGGGTAGCCAAAGACCAATTCAACCAGAACGGACCCCGATACGATAAAGCTAAAGGCCAACGCCAACCCGGTCACCTGTGGCAGCAGGGCGTTACGCATGGCGTATTTATAGAACAATCGCCAATCTTTTAGCCCTTTTGCTTCGGCAAAGGTCATGTAATCTTCCCCCTGCACCGTCACCATCATGCCGCGCATCCCTAGTGCCCAGCCGCCAGCACTACTCAACACAATGGCAAAGCCGGGTAAGAGTGAATGTCTAAAAATATCTAGGAAAAAGCCAATACTAAAATCGGGGATCGTCCCCGTCGTATAGCCCCCGCCAATGGGTAGTAGTTTCCACCTAAATGCAACATAATATAACAAGGTTAGGGCAATTAGGTAGGCAGGAATTGCACCAAAAATGAGAATGCTGGGGAGTACGTTACGCACAAACGCCGAGGCTTTGGGCCAAGGCATCAGTGCGCCCAGAATTGTGCCGATGAAGAAGGCAATGATGAGTGCTGTTGTGAGCAACCCAATGGTCCAAGGCAGACCCTCCATCAGCAATTCCAAAACACCTTTGGGGAAGTTGGCGATGGATGCGCCCATATCACCACGAACCAGATCGCCCATGTAGATCGCATATTGCTTCCACAACGGCTGATCCAGACCAAACTTGGCCTCATACGATTGGACCATCTCTTCAAATCCCGGCGGGATATAGCCAGTACGCGTGGCTTCACGCATCAATTTTTCACGGAGTGGATTACGTGGTGTCATCTTGGGGATAAAAAAGTTGAGCGTAGCTGCGCTCCAAACAATCAAAAAGAACATGCCTGTTCGGTTTAATACAAATGACCAAGAATAGCGCATAGTGCCTCCGGTTGGTGTGGGGTGTGAGGGTGTGGGGGTGTGATGGTGTGAAATGTCGTGGTGCGATGATGCAATTTACCGCATCTCTACACCCCTACACCTCTACACCCCCCACACCCTTACACCCCTACACCCTTACACTGACTTACGCTTTCGACTTCAAGCCCTGCAACAACAGGATCACTGTCTGATGCCAGAATGCACCATTCACATATGGGTTGTCAACTGTCGGCCAGTTGTCCCAGAATGTGGTGTTCATTGGCATACGGTGCAGCCACTGCTGGATTGGGCAGTCAATCATTTCATCCAGATAGATTCTCAAAGCAGACAGGTAGAGTTCCATGTATTTTGGATCATCTGGTGATGGTTCCATTGCGGCCATCTCTTCAAGAATCGCATCGTATTCTTCACTTTGGAAGCGAGAGAATGGGTTGGCTGGTTCACCAGTTGGCGCGTAGTGCTTGCTGGTGTACAGGTCCAATGTATCAAATGGATCGGCGATGCTTGCGCCATGACCAAAGAGCAGAATCTTGGCAGTACCATCGCTCATCTTGGTGAATGAGTCGGCTGGTGCAACATAGTCACCCTCAAAGCCACCTCTACGCAACTGCTCGGCCAAAACTGGTCCGATATCGTTGAAGATACCAAAGCCATGAATCACTGCTGGTACACGTTCGCCATCCTTGACCCAGAAGCCTTCATCATCCTTCTCATAGCCAGCTTCTGTCATACGCTCGGCAGCTTTGTCCAGATTATGTTCGTTGGTTGGATATTCTTCCAACAGTTCAGCAGCAGCGTCGATGTATGGCATCAGTGGTGGATAGTATGGGAATGGCAACTGTGTCAAAATACCAGAGCCTTCCAACGCAACGTCGAGCATTTGCTGGCGATCAATGGTGTAGCTGACAGCCCAACGGACATTCTTGTCTGAGAAAGGACCTTCATCACAGTTGAACCAGAATGAGGTCGGCCACCAGTCAGTGTAGCCCAATGGCAGGTCACGGTTCGTGTGTGTGATGACAGCTTCGCTCTGATCGACAACAGTGGCGATGGTTGTGGCACGCAAGTCCAAGCTGGAGTCGATTTCGTTATTGATGATCAACTGTGCAGCACGCTCTTCACCCGTCCATGGCAAGTGGATGATGCGCTCAACGTCTGGCAACTCAGAGAAACCAGTCTTTGCACCCCACCAGTCATCACGGCGGTCAACAAACTGCTGTTCTGGTGTCCACAATGTCACATTGTATGGACCCGTTACCAGCGGCCAGCCCTTCTCTGGATCGTAGAAGGCAAAGCCCTGTACATCTTCAACATCTTGGTATACGTGTGCTGGAACCCAATAGAGGCCAGTATCAAATTTACCAGTCAAGTGGCTGAACAAGAAGCGTGGACGTGGATCGTTGAAGTTGATCACAACAGTCAGGTCATCAACAGCCTCAACAGAGCTAATCCAAGCGGCGACCTCTGTCGAGTTACGCAGCGTTGGTGCTTCGTCGATGAGCATTTGCAAAGTGAAGCGTACATCTTCGGCTGAGAATGGTGTGCCGTCACTCCATTCTGCACCTTCACGAATGTTCACGGTCAACTGTGTAAAGTCGTCGCTATATTCGTAGCCAGTGGCAAGCCACGGCAGGAATTCATCAGAAAAGGCTGAGTAGAAGAAGAGTGGTTCAAAAGACCCTGGCACTGAGCGATGGCCTGATGTACCCGCAGCGTACATGCCCGCAATACCGACATCACCAAACTGACCTTCGCCACCACCAAACATCAAGATAAGCGATTTTTCGCGTGCAATTTGTGCAACTTCGCCAGCAGCAGGAGCCGCTTCGCCACCACCGTCAGCAGCAGCATCACCACCACCGTCAGCAGGTGCAGCCGCAGGTGCGCCACAAGCTGTAGCCAAAACGCCAGCAGTTGCCAAACCACTCAGGCGCAGAAAATCACGGCGATTGACATCACCCAACGACAGCCCATTATTTTGGGTTGGATTTTCACTCATGGTGTAAATTCCTCCGTATAAATTTTGGTAAAAATTTTTAGTAAATTTATGCTTATTCTAGCAAAATCATCCATAAACGTAATGGCCTTGCCAGAGAAAAAAACGCACGTAAGTTGGTAGGTATTGGTCTGCATATCGCAGGAATTTGGGTAGGTAAAACGTTATTATGGATTATTGTATGTCATATTTAGGCTTGCTGTCAAAACTGAATAGAATCAGATCGAAGAGATATGCTGTCTGATGTGGTTATGTTGTGCGGGGCAAAGTTGCTGACCATCCAGATAGCGGATTCTGCCTTTGAGATAGGCAATTTGGGCAAGCGGATGTATAATGGTTTCTTTTCCCGAACCTATTTGGCTCAAGAAAGACTCTGTTGCCCCACACAATGCCCAGATATCTTCAATATTCATCAATGGCTCGTTGTCGTCTGTTTGAGAATTGCGTTGAGTTGCTCTTGATATAGATTGGGATCAAATTTCATAACACCCTCAAGGCTCTTAAATTCATACTATTACCACTGGTTGTACAACTCTTCTACTGGCTTTAAAGTTCTAATATATGCGACAGTATCCCAGAGACCTTACCTCCCTCATTTTTGGCAAATAGACGAACTCAAACTACAATAAACTTGTGAGTGTATCTCTCGCAATGAAACACAGGAGCTATCGTGTCAGACATATCAAAAGGCATACAAGACAATATTCTTAAGCCCAAACCGAAACCACCCTTTGATGATACCAGTAAGGCGTTCTATCAGGATTTTTTCGCCAAGCGACAGATGGAAGCCCAAATCGAGACCAATGTTTATGAGAAGGCGCGGTCGATTGATTTGGTTGTGATTTGTCGTCAGCAAAATCGCCCAGCCATTGAAGACACAATTTTTGACTACTTTGCTTATGTCAATGACCTTGAATTCAAAGGTGACAAAGACCCGTTGACGCTCAGTAACTACTACCTGATTCTTTCCCGCGCCTTTGGGTTGGCACACAAGGAAGAGGAACGGCTGATTCAAGAGCGTCGAGAGGCAAAGCGCAAGCCAAAAAAGGGTGAAAAACCAGAGCGATTTCTGCTGAGTAGCATGACGCTCACAATGATTTGTGTGACGAGACCAGATACAATTTTGACTGAACTGTCAGGTGAGCTTGGGTTTATGGAAACGGACGAGCCGGGTGTCTATCACGCTGCTCACCAAATTGAGCAGTGGATTATCCATCCATTAGAGTTAGCGGTGATTCCAAAGAACTATCCACTCTTGCCGTTGGCACGAGGTAAGACGCTGGAGAAATTTATTGATGTCTGTCTTCGTGTAACCGTTCAGCCCCCTGAGCTTGTCGAAGGGGGGCACTCAGCTTCGACAAGCTCAGCCGACGGGGGAGGTGAACGCTTACGTCTTCGTGATGGACTCGATGAGTATTTAGAATTGATTTTGGATTTGCGTTTGTATAACAATCCAAGTGTTGTACTACAGAAAATTTTTGAGGTGAGTGTAATGAATGAGTACTATCAACTGAGTGATGAAGTCCTAGAACTAGCACAACAATTTTTTAGAAAGTTTCCAGAGTCGACCGAACGCCTTTTGGGTAGCACAGCTGCAGAGATTCAGAAAACTGGTTTTGAAACTGGGTGGGCAGAAGGTCGTGAAGAAGGCAAAGTGCTTGCTAAACAAGATTCACTGCTTCATTTTATCAAATATAAATTCAGCGACATCCCCACCATTGTCTTAACCATGATTGAGGATAATACCGACTTTGGCTTGTTGAAAACATGGACCGATATTGTGTTTGACAACGATGAGATGGAAGCCATTATCAATTTATGGAAAGACTCCTTGGCGAACAGTGGTTAACGGTGTGAATGTCAACATTACGAAGTCGTAGGCGGCATCGCGCCAACAACCAAGGACATACTCAGCGTCCCTCAAATGCTTCACAAATTCCCGTTGAATCGCGCTATGTCTTAAACACGCGCTCGGACAAGCGATACGCTGTGCAGCCATCTACCGAGCAATACTATACATTACAAGCGGATAGTGCTGGAACCATGCTTGTCGAACATGTTGCCGCACCTTCATCGCAGAGTGCTCGTGCAAAACCACTCAGTAGGCCAACCAGCGCAGGTGGTGGCAACGTCGTTGTTCGCAGTATTCGACGCTTCATCGGCATTCTTACCATGTCGATTCGGCGGTTGCAACATTATGGTGGTCTGAGCTTTCTAGCCCTCTTTGGCGTCATCCTCGCAGTCGGGCTTGTTACCAGTGCTGCCTTTTTTGCGCAGGCAGTGGATACGGTGATTTTGCGGCGTGAGATGGCTGAGTACACGCGCCTGACAGGTCGTCCTCCTTTCTCGGCCAAAGTCTTCACAGCCTCATCGCGCACAGTGCCATTGACATTGGATCGTGTGGAGGAATTGGGGGAGAATGTTGCTGACACAATGTCGTCCGAGGTGGGGTTGCCCGTGCGCTGGGTGGGGTTGCAGGTTGACAGTGGCGTGGTCAAGTTGCAGCCGCGCCAAGGTACGCCCAACTACAATCCTGACATGAAAGAGCAGGATGTCAATGTCCGTTATCTTCGTGACATTGCGCCGGAGATGGAAATTATTGAAGGCACAAGGCTGGACGAGGGGGCGTCGGATGAGTTGTTGGATGCATGGGCGCATATTCAACTGGCCGAGAAGATGGGCTTGCAGGTGAATGATGCCTTTAATCTCACCGTGCGCGGTTCAGAGGCATTTATTGGGCTACGTGTCGCGGGTATCTGGCAACCTGTGGATGCGGATGATGCCTATTGGCCGTCAGACCCTGATTTGGATTTGGCCGACAAATTGGTCATCCGGCGTGATGACTATGAACGTTATATGCAGCCACTGCTTGAGGTCAAGGTGCGCACAGCCAACTGGCAGGTGGTACTCGATGAGCAGGCCGTCATCCCCGCCAATGCGCGTGATTACCTCGATGGTTTTGAGCGTGGCGAAGTGGTCATCAATAAATATCTGCCCGATGCCCGTGTCACCATCCCCTCGGTTTCGTTGGGTAAATTTGTGGAACGTCAAACCGCGCTGACGACATTGATTCTGGGATTCAATATTCCGTCATTGTCTTTCCTGCTATACTTCCTGATCCTGATTTCAACCGTCATTGCCTATTGGCAGCAAAAAGAATTGGTGGTGATGATTAGTCGTGGCATGAGCCGACTAGATGTCATCTATTTCACCGTTGTCGATAGCATCATCCTCTTTCTTATCGGCCTCCCGTTGGGCTTGGGCTTTGGTATTCTCCTAGCCCAGCTCATGGGCTATACCTTTAGCTTTCTCACCTTTGGCTATCGTGAACCGCTACCCGTATCAATCTATGGCATCAACATCCCGTTGGTGGTCGCTACGCTTGGCATCACCATGCTGGCAAAACTATGGTCAGTGGTCATGCTTAACCGCCGCCAAATTCTCGAACGCAGCCGAGAACATGCGCGTCCTGTACAAGGACCATTCTGGTATCGAAACTATCTCGATTTGTTGCTGATCATTCCCGCGTGGTATGCCTATCAACAGCTACTCAATCGCGGATCACTTTCTACATTGGTGCAGGAACGTCCCGAAGAACTCTATCAGGACCCGTTACTGGTGCTTGTGCCCGCCCTCTTTGTCTTGGCGATGGCACTGCTAGCGATGCGCGTCTTTGCGCTTATCATGTCCTTCATGGACCGTCTTGCTATGCTATCGCCATCACTGGTTGTGCATCTAGCATTGCGCCAACTCGGACGCTATCACCACACCTACATCAACCCACTGCTATTGGTCATCGTTGCTCTAGCGTTGGGTGTGTATACGATGTCGATGGCAGGAAGTCTTGATCAATGGTTGGTGGATCGTATGTATTACAACGCGGGTGCAGATGTGGCTTTCAAGCCCTACATTGAGAGTGAAGCCTATGAGGATGTCACGAGCAGGGCAGTGGGGGCGGATTGGATTCCGTTCCCCGACCACTTTGAAACCATCAACGGGGTGACAGCGGCGGCACGTGTCGGTGACTATGACGCTGATATTCGTGTAGCAACCGACGGCGGACGCACGTTGAAGGCGCGATTCCTCGCCATTGACCGCACCGATTTTGACAAAGTGGCGTGGTTTCGCTCCGACTTTGCACCAGAGCCGTTGGGTGGATTGATGAATCGTCTTGCCTTGACGCCCGAAAGTATTTTGGTATCACAGGCATTTTTAGATCAAAACTTTTTGCAGGTTGGTGATCAGATTCAGATGACGGTCTATCCCGACTTTGGCGTTAAATTTGAGTCACAGTTTATCATCACAGGGGTCTATGACTACTTCCCCACTGTCTATGAGGACACATTCACCGTTATTGGCAACTTGGAATATGTGTTTTTCTTCTTTGGCATGGTGATGCCGCACAACATCTGGTTAGAGACCGACGAGACCTATGTGGATGCCGAGCCAATTTTGGATATGATTCCAGATGAAGCGGGGATCAGCACGATTGAAGAGTTTGATGCCAAGGGGCTGATCCGAGCAGAGCTAGAGCAAATGGAGCGTGTCGGTGTCTTTGGTACACTCTCTGTGAGCTTTATTGTGGCGGCAATTATGGCCGCGTTGGGTCTGTTGACCTATAGCTATGCCTCGCTGGAGGAACGGCGTTCCCAATTTGCCGTGCTACGCGCATCCGGGCTTGGGCATTATCAAGTGCTGGGGCAGATCACGTTTGAGTATGGCATCCTGACACTCTTTGGTGCGATTGCGGGTGTCATCATTGGTACAATCACGGCCATTCTCTGTGTCCCACTCTTCCGAATCACGGTAGGAGAGGCCGTACCCTTGCCACCGCTGATACCAGTTGTTGCGCAGGCTGAGATTGTGCCAATGGCAGGGTTGTTTATAGCTGTGATGGTGGCGGCGCAGTTGATTATTGTAGGGGTGGCGTTGCGTAGTCGATTGTTTGATCGGTTACGCATGGGACAGGCATAACAGGAGGAATCATGACGATTAAAACACAAGCAACCATTGCTCGACCGACCACGTTAGAGGAATATGATGCCGTTAACGCGCGCATGACCTTGGGGACCAAGGAGGCCAAGCAGCATCTCGTCGCTTTCATGCCATTACCAACCGATGTGTTTATCACGCCTTATGGTAAATCTGGCACAACATGGGTGCAACAAATTGTTCATGGGCTGCGTACACGGGGCGACATGGATTTTGACGATATTTCACGCGTAGTCCCTTGGCTTCAACTGGCCTATGATCAGGGCATCGACCTCAACGCACCACAGCGCAGTGAACCCCGTGCCTTCAAAAGTCACGCTACATGGGATGACATTCCCAAAGGTGGCCGCTATATTGTCCCTGTCCGCAACCCCAAAGATGTCTTGGTTTCGATCTACCGCTTTCTGGAAGGCTGGTACTTTGAGCCTGGTTCCATCAGCATTGAAACCTATGCACGAGAACGGTATTTGCCCAAGCCGGATGAGGAGATTCAAGGTTATTGGAGACATCTGCTTTCGTGGTGGCCGCATCGCCATGACGACAATGTATTGATGATTGCCTATGAAGACATGAAGCTCGATTTGCCAAGAACCGTGCGTCGGATTGCTACGTTTATCGGCGTTGAGTTGGATGATGAACTATTTGAGATTGTGGTGCGTCAATCATCGCTTGCGTTTATGCTGGCGCACAAAGACCGTTTTGATGATTATTTGATTCGAGAACAGAGCGAGCGCGAGGGTGGACTTCCACCGGGGAGTGACGCTGCAAAAGTACGTAAGGGGGAAGTGGGTTCGCATAAAGTTGAGTTGCCTGCTGAGATAAGTGCTGAGATGGATGATATTTGGGCAAGCACGATTGAGGCACAGCTTGGCTTTGCTTCGTATGATGCGTTGCGACTGTCTTTACAACAAGACATTGGAAAAACATAACATCGGATACAGACCCAGCAGGACCACCAGCCATGTGGAATGCGCTTGCCAAAGCCGATATGGAAGCGATGGGCTGGTAATTTTAGCAAGGAGTACGAAATGACAACCACAAACTATATCAACACATTTATCGAAATTGCCGAAGACTGCCCCGAAACCACAGGTGAAACACCACCACTCAAAGGCAAGAAGAAATCAGTCGCCAATTTACAGTTTGAGATGCTATATGAGCATCCCTATGAATTCACCTCGGACGATGTGCTGTTTACCGTCCACGCCACCCGAAAAGAGATCCCCGAAGCAGACTTAGCCGAGCAGCGAGCCATTTTCTTTTCCAAAGGGCAACCATGTTTTCGCGCATCGCCCCTAACCAAACGCTACGGATGGGGCGTTCATAGCAATGAGGATGGCAAAATCGCTATATTTGCTGTGGAATCGGCAGCGTATCAACAGTTTGTGACCGATGATTCAGTTATGAAGAAAAAGGCGATGCGTTCAAAAAGGGCGTAACCGTTTATGCATGAGCATGAAATTAACCAAGCGGGATGGAACAAGATTGCAGTGCAATGGGCACAACGACCCCGCGCCATTGTTAACTGGGAGGCTTGCCGTGATCGTGAGCATGAAGTCTTGCGCGCGGATGAACAACAGCATTTAGGCGACATTGTGGGCAAGCGCATTTGTGTGTTGGGCAGTGGAGATAATCTGCTTGTCTTTCGTTTTGCCAAGCTAGGCGCACAGTTAACTTCGGTTGATATTTCACAGGGGATGCTGGATATCGCCATCGACCGTGCTGCCGGACTCGGCTTGGACATCACCTTTATTCAAGCAGATGTGGTTGATCTCCAGATGATAGAAGACAACCAGTTCGACATCGTGTATACGGGGGGACATGTATCGCTTTGGGTTTGTGATCTCAAACGCTACTTTGCCGAGGCTGTGCGTATTCTCAGACCCGGTGGAACCTTTATGATTAAGGAGTATCACCCCTTTCGCTACTTATGGAAAGAACAATCCGACAAACTGGAATTGGCACATGATTACTACGCCACAGGCCCCTTCGCCATTGAGCGAGCCGACGATATCCCCAGCTACGTCTACCACTGGACAGTAAGTGATTATGTCACGGCTATGCTGCAAACTGGCTGTGTATTGCCCTGTTCTTGCAGTGCCGTCAATTCACAGCCAGTTTGCAGCATAGCCGTGACATAATCACTGACTGTCCAGTGGTAGACGTAGCTGGGGATATCGTCGGCTCGCTCAATGGCGAAGGGGCCTGTGGCGTAGTAATCATGT
>JBCCFC010000248.1:0-13014 GCA_039029935.1 Chloroflexota bacterium | reverse complement strand
TAGACACTATTTTCGAGGAACCCGCTGACACGCAAGCGGAGCAAAACGAGAAAATTGGTCAGACCAATTTCTACTGCGTGTAATCTCTAATGCCGGCTTGCTCGTGTACAACCCGCACTAGAGATTGCTTACTCCGCGTTTCAATGGGTATTTTATTTTGTGGAATGGCCTTAGTCGCGAGAATTTATATTGTCAAGCGAAGGAGGAATCATGTTAGAAGTAGCCTCGCTCCGTTCTCAAGGTGTTCTTCAATCTCATTTGCTATATCCTCAGTCAATACAAAAGGGATTTGTACTCTGTTCAAGCTCATCCCATTGATTCCAGTAATCTTGTAGTTTGATAATAGGGTACTCAAAACTCAGTTTGGCTCTCCACAATGCAGTTTCATATTTGTTAGGCTTCCACTCTTTGCTCTTGTTTTTCAGAATCACACAGGCAAAACCTAACCAAAATCTTACACTCTCTTAAGTTATATAGCATCTGCCGTATAAAAAAATACAGCAAAGCAGTCTGTTACTTTGGTTCATTTGTCTTACGTAAACTGTTTATCCTTCATGTTAAACTAACCCTGCCAGAATAAACTATAACGGCATGGGCACAGTAAATCAATGATGGAGGAGAGACATCCGTGCAATTGAGCAATAGAGAACACGCATCGAGCAACCCACTTCACACCCCTTTTCAGCCGACCTATTTTTATGATTCTTACAAACGACTCCTGATTGCTATCGGGATTATCCTATTTGTTTCATTCACCCTTGGCCTATCCTTACCCACGCAGGCAGCCACAAACGTCGTGCTGCCAGACCCAACACACCATTGGACATTTGACGAAGGCACAGGAAACGCTGCCAATGATACAGGCACAGCCGGAAACAACCCTGGCACATTCACCAATGGTGCCTCGTGGACAACGGGTATTGTTGGGACAGCCGTGTTATTTGCCGATGACGGTGGCGCAGAATCTGATGATCTTGTGTCGCTAGCATCCACTGTGACGATGGCTGGCGACTGGACCATCGCACTGTGGGTGCGGCGAGACATGGCGTCATCCGAGAATGATCCCATGATTCTCGACCAAAATGGTTCCGAACGATTGGGCATTGTTGCGGATAGGAACGACAGTGGTGATGCTGTGGCTATTCGAGCCACTAGCGGTGCCAATGCAGACAGCTCTTATCAACTGCCCATCGGTCAATGGGTCCATTTATCCTTTGTTCGCACAGGTGGCAATATTGAATTTTATGTGGATGGGGCATATTACGAAACGCTCCCTCATAACTCTGACACACGGGGGTTTGTTGCCTTTGGTGATGAGCCGGGTGGCAATGTCCAGAGCATGATTGGTGCGCTTGATGATGCACGGGTGTATAATGGGACGGCCTTGACAACGACACAGGTCCAAGACCTCTATAATTCGTATGACATCCAGGCCAAGTTCTACTATACACAGATTCCACCCGTCATTGATGGGCAGCGGGAACCCGCCTGGAATATTGCCCCTGTCTATACAGCCGCCAACGTCTCTGAAGGCAGTCTGGGGCCAGCAGACGATAATGTGCCTGAGTTTCAGGGCATGTATGATAACAACAACCTCTATTTCTTCCTCAAAGTCGTGGACGACACGATTATCAGCGATAGCGGCATCAACTTCTGGTATAAAGATGATGCCGTTGCCTTTTTTATTGATGGTGACAACAGCAAACAGAGCAGCTATGATGGGGTAAATGATTTTGAGTTAATTTTCAACACCGACAACCTCAAACGTAAGGGGATCAACTCCGAGGATCTGCCATCAGGGTTGGTGCATCAGTTGGTTGAGGATGGTGACCATTATCGCATTGAGGTATCGATTCCCATCACAGAACTGGACATTTCGCCCGTTTCCGGTACGGTATTTGGCTTTGACTTTGGGAGTCATGATGATGATCAGGGTGGGTGGAACCGAGATGCGCGGGTCGAGTGGTTTGGCACAACCAATGAGACATGGGAAAATCCTAGTCTCTTTGGTGTCGCCAAGCTGGTGGTGTCAAACCAATTGCCTATTTTGATTTTCACCGATACAGTGACTCTTGAAGAAAATAATCTATTCCTGATGGATATTGAAACGACGGATGACACGGATGCCGAAGGCAGTGGGTTGACCTACTCCCTTAGCGGTCCAGACGCAGGCTTTTTCACACTTAATCCGACATCGGGCGAATTCTCATTGAATGAGCTATTGGACTATGAAAATCCTCATGATGCCAATACGGATAATGTCTATGTGGTGGATATCAATGTCGCAGATAGCGAACCAGTCACCAATACCAAAACATTCTCGCTGACCATCACCAATGTGACCGAAGGTGGTACGGTTGAATTCTTTCACACCGCCATTCCACCTGTTATTGATGGTGAGCCGGATGCGGTTTGGGATACCACACCCGTCTACACCGCCACCCAAATTTCAGCGGGTTACTTAATTTCTGCGACCGATAATCGCGCCAGCCTACGCGGTCTTTATGACAATGAGTACCTCTATCTTTTTGTCAATGTCGAAGATGATATCATCATCAATGATGGACCTATCTACAGTCAAGATGACGCGGTCGATATCTATATTGATGGCAACAACAGCAGGCAATCTACCTATGACAGTGTGGATGATTTAGAGCTGATTTTCCAAGCTAATGGCATTTATACACAAGGCCCCAACTCCATCCCTTCACCAGCCGCCTTAAATGGATTCACCGTTCTTGATGCCAACAGTTATCGCTTGGAAGTGGCGATTCCTATCACCGGTATCAACATCAACCCCATTGACAACTTTCAGTTTGGCTTTGACTTTGGCACACAGGACGATGATCAGGGGGGGGGCACTCGCCAAGCCAGAACGCAATGGAACGATACGACCAACAATGCATACTTTAATCCGAGTGTCTGGGGGACAGCCCGTCTGAAATTTGTCAATCAACCGCCGATTATCGTCACCAGCGAAATCATCACGGTTGATGAAAATAGTTTGCTTGCAGTCGATATTGAAGGGTTTGATGATGTCGATGTCGAGGGGGGGGATTTAGATTTTCAACTTACAGGTGGCTTGGACCAAGCAGCCTTTACCCTTGGTGATAGCTATGGCATCCTCGACTTTAACAGCGCACCTAACTTTGAAGCACCGCATGATAGAAATGGCGATAATGTCTATGTTGTTGAGGTGACGCTTGAAGACTCGGAAAGCTTAATCGCAACCAAAGTCATGAGCATCACGGTGGTCAATGTCAATGAAGCACCCGAAATTACGACACCGACGGGCAACGCAGTCAACATGGATGAAAATACCAACGCTGTGACAAACCTGAGTGCAACCGATGACAGTGACAGCGAAGGGAGTGGTCTTGGCTATTCCTTGGGCGCAGGCACAGACGCTGGTTATTTCACCATCAGCACGGCGACGGGACAACTCGATTTTATCAGCGCACCTGATTACGAGACACCGCTGGATGGCAACGGTGACAATATCTATACCGTTGAAGTCATCGTCACTGATTCTGGTGGGCTGACCGACACGCACATGGTGAACGTCGTTGTTGATGATGTCTATGAGAATACCCCGCCAACCATCACTAGCACAAACACTGTGAGCATTGATGAGAACACAACGGGTGTACTCAACATGTCAGCGACAGACGATGCCGATGTGGAAGGCGATGGGTTAGAGTATACCCTTAGCGGTGGGGCAGACCAGAGCCTCTTTAACATCATTACCGAGACGGGGCGGATTGAGTTTCTTAATGCACCTGACTATGAAATCCCCACGGATGCCAACACGGATAATGTCTATGTTGTCGAGGTGACACTGACCGATACAGGTGGCTTGACCGATAAGCAGACCATTAGTGTGACCGTTGATGATGTCTATGAGAATGTCGCCCCCACCTTTACCAGTGCTAACAGCATCTCGATGGATGAAAATGTGTTGGTTGTGACCGATGTGAATGCCAGCGATGATGTTGACAGCGAAGGCTCAGGCTTGACCTATGGCATTTTTGGTGGCGATGATCAGGCACTCTTTTTTATTGACCCGCCTACGGGTGAGTTGACCTTTCTCTCCGCACCCGACTATGAGCTGCCTACGGATAACGACACAAACAATGTCTATCTGGTCAGCATCATTGTCACCGACTCTGGCGGTCTGACCGATACGCAGCCACTCAATATCACCGTTGATGATGTCTATGAAAACACCGCACCGACCATCACGACTGCCAACAGCGTGTCGATGGATGAGAATCAAACTGATGTCCTCAATATCGAATCAAGCGATGATGTGGACAGCGAAGGGTCTGGCTTGACCTATAGCATCAGCGGTGGTGCAGACCAGTCGTTGTTTACCATTGACGCCAATACGGGACAGCTTGACTTTATCAACGCACCGGACTTTGACAGCCCTGGCGATGCAACGGGTGATAATGTCTATGTGGTTGATGTCACTGTCGCTGATAGTGGGGGAGGTGCTGGTAGTTTGGTCGATACACAGACGATCAATGTCACCATCACCGACATCAACGAGAATGATCCACCCAGCATCACCACCGCCAACAGCGTGACTGTGGATGAAAATCAGACAGCCGTTTTGGATATTGCCACAACCGATGACAATGACAGCGAGGGGGCGGGGCTAACCTACACAATCAGTGGCGGTGCAGACCAAGCTGCCTTTATGGTTGATGCGGCGACGGGTGTGTTGAGCTTTGTTATTGCGCCCGATTATGAGACGCCAGCCGACACCAACGGCGACAATGTCTATGTCGTGGATGTCACCGTGACCGATAGCGGTACGCTCAACGACATCCAGACGATTAACGTCACGGTCGATGATGTTTTTGAAAACACTGCCCCCAGTATCACCACAGCCGATAGCATCTCGATGGATGAAAACACGACCGCCGTGTTAGATGTCGAGAGCAGCGACGATGTTGACAGCGAAGGGTCGGGCTTGACCTATAGCCTTATCGGTGGCGATGACCAAACACGATTTGCCATTGACGCCAATACAGGTGTCCTTGCCTTTACCAGCGCACCGGACTTTGACACGCCTGGCGATGCCAACGGCGATAACGTCTATTTGGTGATGATTAGCGTGGTGGACACAGGGGCATTAAGCGACACACAGACCATCAGCGTGACCATCACCGATATCAACGAGAACGACCCACCGAGCTTCACCAGTGCCAACAGTGTAGCAATTGATGAGAATGGAACGGCAGTGCTGGATGTGCAGTCGAGTGATGACAACGATTCAGAAGGGAGTGGACTGACCTATGCACTTGCGGGTGGCAGTGATCAGAGCAAATTTGCAGTCGATGCGACGACGGGTGTGCTGACCTTTATCGCCGCACCCGACTATGAGACACCGCTGGACAGCGATAGCAACAATATTTATGCGGTTGACATTCGTGTAACCGATAGTGGCGGGCTAAATGTCACACAGAGTATCAACGTTACCGTCAACGATGTCAATGAGAACACCGCTCCTAGCATCACCACTGCGAGCAGTGTTTCACTGGATGAAAACAACACTGCTGTGTTGGATGTTGATGCAAGCGATGATAGTGACGCAGAAGGCAGTGGGTTGACTTATAGCCTGACAGGTGGTGCTGACCAAGGGTTGTTCACGATTGATGGCAATACGGGTCAGTTAAGCTTTATCAGTGCGCCCGATTTTGACAGCCCCAGCGATGCCAATGGTGACAACGTCTATGCGGTCGATGTCACTGTGACCGACAGTGCCGGTGCTGTGGACACGCAGAGCATCAACGTCACCGTGACCGACATCAACGAGAATGACGCACCGAGCATCACCAGCGCCAACAGTGTCACCATTGATGAAAATACAACGGCAGTCCTAGATGTTGAGGCGACCGACGACAACGACAGCGAAGGGTCGGGGCTAAACTACAGTCTCAATGGTGGGGCAGACCTGACCTTCTTTGAAATTGATTCGGCCACAGGTGTGTTAACCTTTGTGGATGCGCCCGATTTTGAGAACCCCGCTGACACCAACGGCGACAATGTGTATGTCGTTGATATCATCGTCATCGACAGCGGGTCGTTGAGCCAAATCCAGACCATCAATGTGACGGTCAGCGATGTCAACGAGAACACTGCCCCCATCATCACCAGCGACAGTGTGGTCAGCATCAACGAAGGCACAACGATTGCACAGAATGTCCAGGCCAGTGATGGGCAGGACAGCGAGGGTGATGGGCTGACATTTAGCCTCGATGGTGGAGCAGATCAGGGTATATTTACGATTGATGCCGATACAGGACGACTCGAATTTATCAACGCCCCCGTGTTTGCCACCCCAACCGATGCTAACAGCGATAATGTCTATGAAGTGGTTGTCAAGGTGGCCGATAGCGAAGGATTGACCGCTGCACAAACTCTGAACATCACCGTGTTAGAGGTTGCGGTCATGCCCATCCTCGATGCGCATGACGCGACCGTTGTCGTCCCTATGAACACCGCTGTCACGGTCGATGTGCTGGCCGATTTGCTCAACACCAACCTGCCACAGGCTGACCTTGCGGTGACACTTGTCTCGTTCCCTAGTTATGGCTCGGTGATGATCAATGGTGACAAGACCATCGGCTATGAGGCTGGCCCCGACTATACAGGCATGGACACCGTGCGCTATCAAGTGGCTGATACTGCTGGCGATAGCGGCAGCAGCGATGTTGCCCTGCTCACCTTTGTGATGGATGCGCCGGAGAACAGTGCCCCCGATGCGCGTGATGATGTTGTGGTGACACCGGAAGACACAACCGCTACACTGGATGTGCTTGCCAACGATTTTGACAGCGACGGCAACACGCTGACTGTTTCGATTGTCGATGCGCCCAAGCATGGCACAGCATCCGTTAATGCCGATTACACGATTCTCTATACACCGACCGCTGGTTATACCGGGCCAGACACCATGCGCTATCAGGTCTCCGATGGTGCTCCCCCAGAACCCGGCACAGACTCGGCCTTGGTCAGCATCACGGTCGATGAACCCGTCAACAACGCACCAGTGGCCGAGGATGATGTTGCTGCCCTCGATCAGGGGCGTAGCCGTGTCATCAGTGTGCTTGCCAATGACAGCGACCTCGAAGGTGATGTACTCACCGTGTCGATTCTACTGCCCCCTGTCATCGGTACAGCCACCATTGACCCAGAGGGAGCCATCTACTACAAGCCACCCGCCGACTATGCGGGCACAGACAGTTTCCTCTATCAGATTGATGATGGGCATGGTGGGATTGACGCAGCCGTTGTCTATCTCACCATCAATCCACCTGTCAACAATGCGCCCAATGCCAAGGATGATACCTTTGTCGTGCTGGCAGATACAGATACGACATTGACTGTGCTTGCCAATGACAGCGATATGGATGGCGATCCGTTGACCGTGTTGGTGACAACGCCGCCGCAAAAAGGCACAACAGTGGTCAACAGCGATGGGTCGATTGTCTATTCACCCCATGCAGGCGAAACAGGCGAGGATGCCTTTATCTATCGCATCACCGATGTGGATGGGCGTGAGGACAACGCCATTGTCACCATCGTCATCGACCCACCGGGCAACGATGCACCCGTTGCGAATGATGATAATGGGACGACCACGCAAAACAAAAGTGCGGTCTTTGATGTGCTTGCCAACGACCTCGACACGGATGGCGATCCGCTGACTGTGAAGATTAGCCTGTTGCCGGGACACGGAACAGCACGTATCAACCCCGATGGGACCATTGACTACACACCTCGTACTGACTATGCAGGCACAGATGCGCTGGGCTATACCATTTCGGATGGCAACGGCAACTCAGCCGCGGCCATGCTCAACATCACCATCGAGCCACGCACCTATAACTGTGATGATATCATCGACGTATCGCGTGAGGAGTGTTTGGCATTGGTTGAAATCTACCGCACACTCAATGGTCCTGATTGGCCGGATGATGACTTCTGGCTGCGCAGTGACCAAGCCTGTGAGTGGTTTGGCACAGCCTGTCAGCCAAGCTTGTTGCGAGCGAGCAGGGCCACGGGAGAGGCATCAGAGGCAGTGGCACGGTTGGTACTCCCCAACAGCAATCTGGGTGGCACATTGCCCTGTTCGGTTGCCTCGCTCACCGAATTAGAGCATCTGGACCTCAATGGCAATAACCTGAGTGGGGAGTTGCCCTGTGAACTCAGCTTGCTCGTCAATCTCAAACACATCGACCTCAGCAACAACACCTTTGAAGGTGAAATTCCACCGGAAATCAGTGCGTTGACTGGCGTCGAGAATCTCTTCCTCAATGGCAACAACTTTATTGGCGGTATCCCGGTCGAGTTTGGCAACATGACCAGTCTCAAGCAATTGGACCTGGGCGGGAATGCACTTGACGGAACCATTCCTGCTGAATTGGGCAATTTGACCAATTTGAGTATGCTCTCGCTCCAAGGCAATAAATTGGTGGGGGATGTTCCAGGCGAGTTGACCACCCTGTCCTCGCTCTTTGATGGCGGGCTGGATATTGGCTATAACACGCTCACGGCGGATCCGACCAATAGCGGATTCTTGCCATTACAGGACCCCAATTGGTTTGCAACCCAGACCGTGCCACCCGCTAATTTGCAGATACAGGGGAGTGCGGGACCGATGTTTGTGTTGACATGGACACCCATCGACTACACGGGTGACGGTGGATTCTATGAAGTGAGTATTGCGAAGAGTGCGACAGGTCCTTTCACTTTGCATGGCAACACAGAGAATTCGGGGGGCAAGAGTGCGCAGGGCTATACGCTTAGTGACCTCGATTATGACATCACCTATTATGTGCGGGTACGCACCTATACGCCAGCCCATACTCGTCAGAGCAACGAGTCATGGAGCGAGTACAGTGATATCGTCATTGCCATGCAGCCGACCCCAAGTGTTGTGCAACCAACACCGACACCAGCACCGCCCCCCGTTGCCGAGTCCGTCGATTATGATCTGAGCATTCGCTATGTCGAGTTTAACCAAGCCATCCAGACCAGCGACAACAGTGTGCCCTTGGTGGCAGGCAAGCCATTGGTGGCACGTATCAATGTGGGGATGCGCGGAACCAGCGGCGATGTCGAGGATGTCACTGCCGAGTTGCGTGCCTATCGCAATGGGGTCGAGCTACCGGAGTCGCCACTCAAGCCGTTCAACCCCGATGGCCGCATCACGGCCAAGATTGCGCCTGATCGTGCCAACATGGACGACACGCTCAACTTTGCCTTCCCAGAATCATGGTTGGCTGCGGGACATCTGGTGGTCTCGGCCATCCTCAACCCCAACACGGCAGACCAAGACATGAGCAACAATGCACTGACCTATCAGCTTGGCTTCCATAAAATCAATGACATGGAGATCGTGTTGGTTCCCATCGCCTATCAACCCGGCGGTACAGGTCAAACTCATCGCCCATCCTTAGACGGCAGCACAGGGTATGGACTTGGATTTATCCAAGAGATGTACCCTGTCGCCAATGTCAACTACACCATCCACCCCGAACTGCACTTTACGGGTGATCTCTACAGCGTCGATGGTTGGAAGGAACTGCTCACCGAAATTCAGACGCTTCGTGCCAATGAGATGGACAATCCACGTCTGATCTCGCCCAAATATTATGGCGTTGTGCGGGTGGAGCCGGGCTGTTGTATCGACCAAGGGTGGCCTGTGTCACCATCACCCAGAGTGGGTGGATTGGCCTTCCGACCTGGTGGGTCCGGTGTCGGTGTGGAGGCCAGAGATTATCTTTTCTCCAACGGTGAAAACCTGATCAACATTGAGACGCAGATTGCGGCACATGAAATTGGACATACGTGGGGCTTGCCTCATGCGCCCTGTAATGTGCAGGGCGATCCAAACTTCCCGACGACGGATGCATCGATCAACGATGTCGGTATCTATATGCCAGAGATGAGGGCGTTGGCAACCACCTACAAAGACATCATGAGCTATTGTATTGATGTCCAGAGTACGCCGACGATGTGGATTTCGGCCTATAACTATAACCGGCTGATCGAGTTCATGACCGGGAAGTTGATTGATACGCTCGCCACAACCGTGCTGCTCGGCAACGAGCTGCCCAATGCGCGCACAACGATGGCGCGACAATCAACGCGAGGCTCACTCGGTGGCTATATTCTTACAGGCTCCGGCCAAGAAGAATCTGAATTTACAGGAATCGGGCAATCACGGGCAGCAAAAGAAACGCTGGGGACAGGGTGGCTGGCACAGGGCTTTGTCCAGAGTGCGCATGGCACAGGCAATCTCAAGAGTGCGCTCACCGTCGAGTCGGCTGCGCTTGTCGAGGAAAGCCAACAGTGTAGCTCGCATGAACTGCGTTTGGTGGATGACAATGGTAGCCCGCTCTACAGCTACTTCTTTAACCCGACACCGATGCATGATGAGGGGGATCATGGCATGGCAAACCCAACTGCCGAGGAGATTCTGCTGGGCGGTGATCCAGAACGTCATGACTCACACGAGGAAGAGTATAGCTATGTGTTGCCCAAGGTCGAAGGCACGGCGCGGATTCAACTCTGGCAGGGCAATACGTTTATTGATGAGTGTACCGTTGCCAGTGCTCCGCCCATGCTGACTGTTGACATGACCGAGACCGCGACAACCTTTGACATCACGTGGGCGGCCACCGATGCCAATGTCAGCGACCCACCGTGGGTGATGGTGCGTTACACGGCGGATGATGGCAATTCATGGATCATGATTGAGCCAGAGATGGCTGCATCAGGCACGTTGAGCATCCTGAAGAGTCAACTGCCACAGAGCAGCAGCGGTCGTTTTGAGGTTGTTGCCAACAACTGCACGGAGTCGATTACTGAGGTGATTGAAGTCGGCGTCATCACCAATACACCGCCACGTCCGGTCATCATGGGCGATGACGTGCAAAGTTTCCGTGCGGGTTGGGGTGTTGTACTGCGTGGTGAAGCATCGGATATGGAAGATGGTCCGATTCCAAGTGAGCAGTTTGTGTGGTCATCACCACAACTTGGCGACCTCGGCACAGGTAAACAGCTTATCCTGTCTAACGGTCTAGCCGCTGGCAGCTATGATATCATACTCGAAGTGACAGATAGCCTTGGGTTGTCCGCACAGGCTGAAACGACGGTTGTGATTATGGATGAGGAAGAGAGTGGGGAAGAAGAGCCAGAAGTGGATGATGGACCAGAGAATGGATTTGAGAATGTGACGGATGCCCCCGCCCCCACCGTCACCCCATCACCTCCTCCCCCTGCCACCTCGTCACCCAACCCTGGTACAGTCACGCTGTCTCTCAGCACAACACCAGCCGTTGCCCTTGGCGCAGGGTCAAACATTCAGCTATTGATCCAGATTACCAACATCGGTGACACTGTAATCACAACGCTGCCGATGACACAGACCTATGACACGGCCTATCTTGCCTATAACCCTGAATCCTTTGCCGTGCCCTTTGCGGACGACAATGTGAACGATGGACAACTCAATTGGCGTGATGTCACAGGCATCAGCGATTTGAATCCGGGTGAGTCCATGACCGTCATCGTCAACTTTGTGGCGCAACAGGAAACCGCTGGGCTGGCAACCGCTGCGCCCTGTGTGACGGCGGGTGCGACCTGTACAGTTGTGCAGATGGGCAATGTCACCGAAGAAACTGTTGGTGGTCGCGGGGTCACGGTGATGCCACCACCGGCTGTCGCTGATGCAACCATCGGTGATCTGGTCTGGTTTGATATCAACGGTGATGGGATGCGTGATGCCGGCGAGCCGGGCATGAATGGGGTGTTGGTCAACCTTGCGGGTGAGGTCGATGGCATATCCCAAGTGATTGCCCAAGAGTTTACGGCCAATCACCCTAGCACAGGTGAAGGCGGGTACTATCAATTTGACGTGGCCTCTGGCAACACCTATACCATCTCGATCTCGGCCAGTAACTTTGTCGAGGGTGGCATGCTTGCAGGGCTGACCAGCACCGATTGTGCAGAGGGACGGCAGGCACGGGTTACACTGGATGCGGGTGCAAGCGGTCAGGATGTCATCGACTTTGGCTGTACCATCAAAGGCGTTGTCGGTGTCGAGATGACACCTGCCCAAAGCACCGTGACACTGGGTGAAACCATCCCCATTGTCATCACCGTGCGCAACAATGGAACCATTCCATTGGTAACTGTGCCGCTGGAGAGTCAATATGACGCTGCCTATGTCAGCCTAGCCAGTGCCGCAGGTGTGCAGCCAACGGGCAACCAAGAGACGGGTATCCTCACATGGGATAACGTGGCTCCCGCAGGTGGCATTGCCGTAGGTGAAGCTGTCTCAATCACGCTCAACTTGGCAACACAAGGCGTGACGGGTGAAGAGGGCATGAGCCTGAATGCACAAGTGACCAATGCGTTGGCCGACCCTGACGGAGCGGGTACACTGGGCAGCATTGCGTTGGTGGATGCGGCGAACGGCTCGATGGCTGTGCGGGTGCGTGAGCCAGTTGAAGTGTTGGACGAGGGGGATGTGCGGGTATTCTTGCCTGTGGTGATGCGGTAGCCTTTGGCTTTTGGATTGGCGTTACATATACTTTTGAAAGAGTATGGTACACTTGTTCAGTACAGCTTGTTTGAATACTGGGAAGATGACAAGTCTCTCACACGTCTTCAAGCACGGGTCAGGCAGTTAACGAAGCGGAAATTTCATCAAGAAGGCTCAATGGTTGGGCTGATTTTGTAAAATCTGACAATTCGTGTCAGCCTTCTGTCATTTGATTGTCAGTGATATCCATCGAAATATCAGCCCATTTGGCCTTTTCGAGAAAAAACGAGCGACTCCCTATTTTTTCATTGTTTGGCAAAGTCGCTCGTTTTTTGGGAGATGCGACAAAGTGAATTTTCAAGTAGTGCGATTTGAAAGGCCCTGTGTACTGATGCTAGAGTTTCGTCAGGTTGCTGAGAGGTTCATTTGAATCCTGACCCAAAAAGAAG
>JBCCFC010000247.1:0-13047 GCA_039029935.1 Chloroflexota bacterium | reverse complement strand
GCAAATACTCAAGTTCAGCAGATACTCTCATCTGAAAAAGATGTTGCTCGCATTGTGAAAGGGAGTGCTGTATCTAGCAGTTTACTGAGTAGCGACGAGTTTGAAGAGGAAACATTAGAGGTAATTCAATCTGTACATAGATTCTTACTCTATGAGCATAAGCAAACCGTCCGCGAGGCACTATCATCTTGGAAATCTAAGTTGCAATCTGTAGAAGAAGGGGTTAACAAACTGGAAGATAACATTATCAAAATACGATATTTATCTGATGCCCAGTTGATTTATCAAGAATCGATTGATGAGTTAGATATTATGATGGATCACTACATTGACTCCATGAATATTTACAAAGCGGGTGTCATTGCTTATAAAGCTAAAGCAACTATCGAGCAGTTAGGACTTGGCAGGTTAACAGATGAAGCTGAGAAAATTAAGTTTGAAGACTTTCAACTCGACCATTGGCGTAATGAGATACATACGGGAGTTTTCCCTGAATTTCTTCCGTTCGACGTGAGTAAAGAGTTCTCAGAAACTTTTTATCATGAGCAAGAGGAGATATTAAATGAAGTTCAATCGTTGAATGCTGATCTAGAGCGGCTAGAGTATGGAAGTACCAAACGACAACTACCAACTCCGGCCTCTGCAATTTCTGCAAAATCAAGCTTAGTGCATCGATATATAACAGACATTTCTCATACAATCAACGAATGTTCACGTGAAATTGATAAGGAAAGGCGTACAACGACGCGTGAAATTTCTGTCTACTCATTGAATCAAGCTGCCATGGCGACTGGTTTTACATTTCTTACGCTTATTGTTCTGACTATTCTTACTAATTTGAGTTTGGAATTTTTTCCTAATACTGTAAATGCATGGTTATTAACTGTGCTTATTTGTTTAACAACCTCATGTATGACAGTTGGTCTAGCTCGATTTTTCGCTATTCGTAATCGAGTATTATCCTCTACTCATTCAAGTAGGGTTAAAAAGTATCGTAACGAAATCACACAGCCCGCGTTGCATCGACTATTTTCATCTATGGAAGATTATCGTAAAAATGAAGCTTTTCAAATAACAAGAGAACTTCATAAAGAAATCGAGCAACACTTTGACAACTCTAAGTTAGGTAGACTTCATCGGCAAATTAATAGTAAAGTAATCCGCCTCGAGAAGAGATACGCAGATCTGATCAACCAATATTCGGAAGAGATACATCAACCGATTGAACATGCAATCAAATGTCTTGAGAATACTGATGAAAACTTACTCATATTGGAAGACGTTTCGTCAGATATTCAAGCCAGTGCAATTCGACCTATTCTAAAAAAATTTGAGGATTACGGTAATGGTCTACGTTCAGCGAAGGAATCTGTTGAAAAAATTCATGATGAATTTTGATTTTTCTTCATAAAAACAACTGCAAGCAAAACTACAAAAGACTCAAATTACACATCGGTCTTATTTTTCTGGAGATACACAAATGAACACACAATCTCAATCTATTGACACTGAACTTAACCCACAAACCAATAATCCAGACACCCAACCCCTCGATATTCCGACTATCCCCAAAATCGAGCCTAACATCGAGAGCGACGCACAGTCTACAACTGCTTCTGATGTAGATGATGAGTCAATAAGCCAAGATGAAACACATGTCAACCATGAAGACATTGCACCGGATAACAACGAGTCTATCAGCGCTGAGCCTAACCACACCGAGTCGGATAGTGCGGGTGCCGACCCTATAGATGATTCAGACACAGATATTGTTGCCGCGTCTGATACCATTGCCGAGGTCGATGCTATCTTGCATCGCAATGTCGTTGAACCCGATGCGGCAGCGGATATACTTGCCGCAATCCAGCAGATGTTGGGTGGCCTTCAACGTGATTTCACCTCGAAAATTCACATTGACACCAACAAAGACCACATGATTGATACCTTGCACCAAGAACTACAAGCCTATAAAGAGGGCTTACATTTCAAGATTTTACGCCCGATCCTGCACGATTTGATCAGCCTATACAATGATTTAGAGAAAATTCTCCAAGAAGAAGGACAAGCTGGGCAATCAACAGAAGAGACCAACCACCATGCCGACGCGCAACTACGAGACAATATGCAATCATTTTTGTGGTCGATTGAAGACATTCTTGCCAAACATGATGTTGAACTTTTCAGCAGTTCAGATACACCATTTGATGGTAGGCGTCAGCGTTCGCTGGGCACAATACCAACAGCGCATCCGGCACAGGCACACCGCGTTGCCCGCAGTGTACGCAAAGGATTCATCTTTGAAGACCGGATTCTTCAACAGGAATGGGTCTATACCTATCACGTTGAAATGTCCAGTGATATAAAAAATAGTGATGCGGAAGAGGCATCTGTGTAAGCCCGACTTAGATTCCGGCTTACGTTTAAATCTACCAAGGAGTGATTATGACAGACATACATTCAAACGAAAGTACAAACACCGCCACACCCGTTTTTGGCATTGACTTGGGGACAACATACTCCTGTATTGCCTATATTGATGAATTTGGGAAACCCGTTGTTCCAGCCAATGAGCTTGGCGACCATACAACGCCTTCTGTCATTTACTTTGAAAGCGCAGAAAATCGTGTGATTGGCAAAGAGGCCAAGAATAACGCCGTTCTCTTTCCAGATAATGTCGTCGAGATGGTCAAACGGCAGATGGGGCTGGCTGGCTGGTCTTTTACCTATGAAGATGTTCAGTATTCAGCAGAGGAGATCTCATCGTATATTCTACGCAAACTGGTTGATGATGCACAGGCCGCAACGGGGCATACAATTACGGATGTCGTGATTACATGCCCAGCCTATTTTGGTATCAACGAGCGCGAAGCAACGGCAAAGGCGGGTGAAATTGCCGGGCTAAACGTGCGTAATGTCCTCAATGAGCCAACCGCTGCGGCCATTTCCTATGGTATGGACACAAGCGCAAACCAAGTGATTTTGGTCTATGACCTTGGCGGCGGCACGTTTGACTGTACGATGATCGAGATTCACGGCGGCAATATCACGACCATTGCCACAGGTGGTGATTACAATCTTGGTGGTCGCAACTGGGATGAAGCCATTGTAAAGTACTTAGCAGAGGAGTGGATGCGTCTTGCTGGTTCCGACGATGATCCGATGGATGACCCAGAGACGCTGCAAGATCTATGGATGCGCGCCGAGGATGCCAAGAAATCCCTGACGCCAAGGAATAAAGCGACTGTTGCCGTTGCCCATGTGGGCAACCGACAACGAGTGGAATTGACGCGTGAGAAATTTGAAGCATTGACCGAGCATCTGCTCCAAACAACCATTGACTATACACATAAAATGTTGGAGGAAGCTAAGAAAAAAGGCATTGAAGAGTTTGACCAAATTTTATTGGTCGGTGGCTCCACCAAAATGCCTTGTGTCTCACAACGGTTACAGGCTGAGTTTGGTAAAGAACCACTTCTATTTGATCCAGATGAATCAGTTGCCAAGGGCGCGGCTCTGTTTGGTCAAAAGTTGAGCATTGAAGAGGCTGTGGATGCCGAGATTGAACGCAAAAAAGAAGAACTGGGCATTGATGATGACTCCCCAGCCCTGATGCCATCACTGCGTGAATCTGCCGAGCAAGAGGTGGCCGACCAACTTGGCGTGACCAAAGAAAGCGTTGCCAAGCAATACAACACAAAAATTGTCAACGTGTCGAGTCATAGCTTTGGTATGGTCGCCGTTGCAGATAAAGCCACGATGGAGGAAAAAGTCTTCAATCTAATTTTGATGAATGCACCCGTTCCTGCGGATGTAACACGAAATTTTTACACACTGGAAGACAATCAATATAACGTTGAAATTAAAATCATGGAGAACATATTGTCAGATGATCAAGTCGAAATTCCACTTTGTGAAAAAATAGGTGATGCCCTGTTACCTCTTCCCAAAGGTCTGCCAGAACGTGCGCCCATCGAGGTAACATTTCAGCTAAATGAACAGGGGCGACTTCATGTGTTGGCAAGAGAAGTGTCCCAAAATTTTACTATCGAAGTCGAAATTGACACATCACGTATTATCTCGCAGGAATTATTAGAAGAGGCCAAGGCACGTTCAACCCAAATCGTGATTTCATAATGGTAAATTCGAGGTGACGTATGAGTACATTCATCGGGATTGATTTAGGGACAACATATTCAGCCGTAGCCTTTATCAATCAAGAGGGCAACCCAGAAATTATTCCCAATGCAGAGGGCAACGCAACCACCCCTTCGGTCATCGATATTAGTGAAGACCCACCTGTAGTTGGTGAAGATGCCAAGGAGCGTCAAGGATTGGGTGAAGAGAATGTTGCGGCATTTTTCAAGCGGCAGATGGGCATGCCCAACTTCCAACTCTCCTATGGAGATCGGACATACACCCCCATTGATCTCTCAGCACTGGTTTTGCAACAATTAAAGCAGACAGCAGAGACGCATTTAGGCGAGATAGTGACCCATGCCGTCATCACAGTCCCCGCTTATTTTATGCAGGCCGAACGCGCCGCAACCATTGAGGCAGGGAAACAGGCTGGATTGGAGGTTCTGTCGATTATCAATGAACCAACTGCCGCTGCCTTTGCCTATGGTCTGCGTCCCACACAAGGCAAGCAAACCCTCTTGGTCTATGATTTGGGCGGTGGAACATTTGACGTTTCGGTTGTAGAAATTACTGCTGATGAGCAACGTGTGTTGGGAACAGGTGGCGACCACAATTTGGGTGGCAAGAATTGGGATGATGTTATTTTTAACTATCTATGCCAACAATTTGAAGAGGAATTTGGCGTGGAATTGGCGGGTGATGATTTTAACGCATTGCTGGTGCAATCTGAGCAGGTTAAGCGCAGCCTATCAACACGCAACGCCATCGACGTTCGTGTTCAAGGGATGGGACATACAGGGACCTATGCCATCAGTCGTGAACTGTTTACAGACTTAACCAAGTATTTGACCGATGATACACGCGGCATCACAAACAATGTCATCAAGGACGTGGGTCTAAATTGGCAAGACATTTCTCAAACCCTGCTGGTTGGTGGGTCCACCCGTATGCCCATGATCCGCGATTTGGTCAAGGAGATGAGTGGCAAGCCACCGCTGACAACGGTCAACCCAGATGAGGCCGTCGCACTGGGTGCGGCCATCCATGCAGCGATGGAAATGGACGCGCTCAAACCCGCCGATGAGCCGATGTTCTTGCTGGCTGGACGCAAAAAGTCAACCGATGTGATGGGGCATAGCATGGGCATGATCGCCATCAATCAGGACAATACAGCCTACATCAACAGTATCATTATTCCAAAAAATAAGCCCATTCCCGCCGACGAGACACACCCATATCAGTTGCGGTTGAGCCGTCGTGGCGACAATAAACTTGAAGTTTTCATGACCCAAGGCGAATCATCCGACCCAATTTTGTCCAAGTATCTAGGTAAGTATGTCTTTTCCGATATCCCACACATCCAAGCAGCCCAGGCCATCATCGATATTACCTATCGCTATAACAAAAATGGCATGGTTGACGTTTCGGCGGCAGAACGTACCACAAGTCACCCCTTAACGCTGACGCTCGAACCACTCCCAGAAGACGTGCCAGAACGCTTTGCCGGACAACCAGTCATGGAGATGGCACGGGAGCATTTGTCTGTGTATCTTGCCTTTGACCTGTCGGGCAGTATGACTGGTAGGCCGCTGGAAGAAGCCAAAAAGGCCGCACATGCTTTTGTTTCCCAATGCGACCTCACAAACACGTCTATTGGGTTAATTGCGTTCTCAGATAGGGTCTTAGTTGAGTTACATAAGTCTCAAAATTCAAAAGAGATTGGCAATAAAATTGACGACCTCACAATTGGTCGTACAGGTGGGAGTAATCTAGGACACCCTTTTACAAAAATTCATGAGCTACTTCACAGCACCAGCGGTATTCGTTATGCGCTGGTTTTGGCCGATGGTCGATGGTCACATCAAAACCGAGCTGTCGAAAAAGCGAAAAAATGTCATGAAGTGGGTATTGAGGTTGTTGGCATCGGATTTGGAGGAGCTGACAAAGAGTTCCTGAAAAAGATTTCGTCGTCAGACCAAAACAGCTTTTTTGTCAGCATGAACGCACTAACCGAAACATTTAGCACTATCGCTAGAGAGCTTACAGAGCGTAGCGGCTTATTAAATAGCAAGTAACATGGGCTTCCAGCCCGTAATTTCATTTAAAAAGTGCTGAAACCAGTAATTAAGCTATTCTTAAGCTATTCTTAAGCTATTGTGTTTACACACGCATTGAAGATTATCTCGAACAATTTTTAAAATCATGATAGATAGACAAAAACAAAATTTATTCATTTTGCTCGATCTGGACCCGAACGGGTCTTGGGATTTTGCTGTATTTGAGAAAAGTCTCAAAGAAAAACAGAATGAGTGGAATAGACTGGTCAATCACCCCAAAAGGGGGGCTGCGGCCAAAGAAAATATATCGGCCATCGCAGACCTCAAGCGGATTGCTAGCGATGAAGATGAACGCAATGAGCATGCAAAAGTTGCGCGCAAGCTATTGGATGCAAAACAAGCACAAGAATTACGTGCGTTTGAATATCAACGAGAACTCTATGTCGTCAAAGGGTATATGCTTGAAGAAGAGCTAGATGCCTTGGTCAAAAAATTTAGCGCAGTTTACTCAGAAGCCGAAATCCGTCAAGCGATTACGGTTGAAATTACAAAGGTGGAGAAGCCTGTCTCTACCAAAACGACTCAGCCAACACTGGAAAAGACGACCTTTGATACCATCCAACGGTTACTACAGGCACTCGGCAAAACCACGCTCTATACCTTTCTTAACATGGATGAGCCGAACACAGCCTCTGCATTGCTTGCAGAGGCAACGCATTTACATGATCAGCTTAATCTAAAGGCTCACAAGACACCTGTAGATACACAGAATCTTGACCTGTATCGCCACTGCAAAACTATTTTTGCTTCTGATGCTGAACGCCGAAAATATGATGAGTCTCGACGCATGGAAGCCTATGATGTCCTGCGAAAAATGGTTGATGACATGGCGCGAATCTCCAAACAGATTTCAACCCCTGAGATCGAACATTTACTCCAAACCGCAAAACAACAAAGTTTGGATATAGAAGAAGCACAGAGAAAAATCTTTGAGCAGATCGAGAAACAAAAATATCAAATTGTGATCGCGGAATCAACGCTCAATAATTTTCGCAACCAACAACGATGTGGCTATTGCTCAACGTTTAACAATGCAGATGAAACCTACTGTAACACCTGTGGGAATGCGCTCACTGTTCTATGCCCAGATTGTACAGAATCAGTGTCTGTTTCACAGGTTGCTTGTGGCAACTGTGGCTTTCCTGTCGGCAATAAGAGTTGGGTCGAAACCTTGCTCTTTGATGCTGAGGCTGCGTTTCAAGAATCTGACTTGTCCAATGCCGAGCGTTATCTGCTAGACGCTCGTAAGGCGTGGCCTGCCCCCGCGGAGGACGCACTGGTCATGAAAATCACTAGCTTGGGTGACTCCGTACAGGTGATTCAGGATGATAAACAACGTATCCGGCAACTGAGAAATCAGCTAGATGTGGCAAACGAACAGCAGCGATTTTGTGATGCATGGGAGGCATATACAGCCCTCCAGAATGAATTTGGCCTCGAACAGACCGAGTTAGGACTTAGCCCCCAGCAACTGCTTGAACCAATTGAAAGAGCGCGGGGTATTGTTGCCAAAATAACTCGTCAAGTCAAAGAGTACGACCGTGATTTCGAACTGTATAAAGAAGCAATTGCCACCTGCCGAGACTTACCAGAAGCCACCAGACTCCGCACAACCCTATCGCCACCACCACCCAAGTCCCTTGAGGCAAACGTGAAGGGAAGCGTTGTCAGACTGCAATGGGAACACAGCCCCAGCCAATATCAACTACAATATATTGTCGTGCGTAGCCATCACCAGCCACCGAGGTCAGCGCAAGATGGTGTACAACTCATATCTACATACGAGACCACATATGAAGATGATGTGCTTGATGTGGGTCAATCCGCTTTTTATGCCATTATTTCACAACATGAAGTACGGATATCTGCCACACGTGTTCTTACACGGCAACCAATCATGCGTGTTGAGCCAGTCTATGATGTGATCCCTGGCATTCATGATGGTTTGATTCGGTTAAGTTGGACGTTGCCCAATAATGCAGACAGCGTTGTTGTCAATCGCTCTAAAATACGCTACCCAGAAAAAGTTGGTGATGGTCGGCTTATTCCTGTCAACAACAATACACGGATGATTGACAGAGACGTTGAAAATGGTCAATCATATTACTATAGCATTTTTTGTCGGTTCAAAAGCCACAATGGAATCGACGAGATTTCACCGCCCGTCAAGTTTGAAGGTATCCCCGAAGCACCGCCGATACCGATTACGCAACTAAATATGGAAATTTTAGAAACAACTCCTCTACCGCGTATCCAACTTGCATCCAGCAAGCCCAATAAAGGCGAGGCTGTTGTTCTCCACACCCAGACCCCACTTGCGCTAAACCATACCAATACCCTGTCCCAAACCGAATTGGCACAATGTGGGGAGATACTGAAATCTAGCAGAAGTCAATACAGCGTCACCCTGCATGAATTTGGTCAACATCACTTTTATGCAGTGATTCTTTACAAAGGAATTGCCTATGTGGGTGCAGAGCAAACATATTATCACATGGTTGATGTAACGAATGTGCAAGCAGAAGACAGGGGCGATGCGCTCCGGCTTCGATGGACATGGCCGCCCACTTGTCAAGAAGCGGGTGTTGCCTATGCCTATGACAACTTCCCTTCAATAGGCCAAGAGATCGGCTCTCAAAATGATAGTCCGACCGAGCCAATATCTGTATCAAGGCTCGATTATGAACGACAAGGCTTTTTTGAAATTCCTGTACCAAAGTCGAAACAAGTCGATTATTTTATCTCTGTTCATGCAAAAGTCACGACTCAAACAAGGGGGCTACAAGCACTTGGAGAAATGCCAAGTGCCCGTGCCATTATTCATCGCCCCAGCAGTTCGACGATGAATGCCGAAAGCCAACAGAAACGTCTTCAATTCTTTTTGTCGCTCATCTCCGAAATTGCTCAATCGGATTTTTCTGTCCAACAAACGATGATTCACCAAAAAATCACGCCTTATCTCACGGCTGGTTTGGGCGATATTTTCTATGACGTTTTGCAAACATGGAAGTCTGAACATGAGGAATTAAAGACGAGAATAGATAAATGGCAAATGGTAATGATGGAACTGATCATTGAGCAGCACATCACCTATGTATCACAGCGCATAGAATCCAAAAATTCGCAAAAAAATACATATGACATGCTTTGCGCATTTCTTGACAAGGTGAAATATGAGCAGCACTTAGATGGCTCTTTTTGGCATATGCTCATTACGCAGAAGTTGACGCCGCTCTGTGAAAACGAGGAACCACTTGCCGCACAACTTACACTTAGGTTTATTGAACTATCCCTTATACATCAAGTTGGCTATCTCTCTGAATTTTTGTCTGTGAATAGTACACTAAACTACACTCCAAAATTAAACCAAATTCGGCAGTCCTTCAATCAAAGAGGCATCCATGATGCAAATATATTGGTCCGCGCTAGTGAGCCATTTTCAACGCATTCGAGTCTCTTTGTACATGATTTGGTACGAACAGCAATTGAGCGAGATTGCTGGTCACTTATCGAACCCGAAACAATCGACGCACTCAACCCACAAAATACCAATGGGAATCTGAAGGGAGTGGCAGATTTAGCCCTTCGGTTGTACCAGTTTCACGAACACTTAAGCGCGTCTACGCGGCTGTCTCTTGTTGTCTTGCTAGTCGTCACTGAGCAGCATGAATGTGCAGTCCGATTGCTAGAACAAATTCAGCTTGCTGGTGTCAGCCGCTTTGAGCAAATTGAGCAAACCGTAAGATTAGTTGGTCAAGCAAAAACGACTGATTTTCAGTTGATTGAACTTATGACAGAATCCGAAATTTTAGACTCACGATTAACGCGCATGGTGCGATTGAGTATGATGCGTCGTTAATTAAAACTATGGAAGTGGGCACAATTCATGTGATTGTCTAGCCCCAACCATTGCCAACTGATTTAGCACCGCTTGGATGTTTTTCGTATCCTCCTCCTGTTTGCTTAGTTCTTTGGTTGCCAGCAATCCATCCATGAGAATCTCAACCATCGTTTGTATCTTCATGCCATCCGGTGTTACAAGATAGAATCTGTCATTACCTATATCTCTGGAAGGTTGCACTTCATCCTGCGAGCGGATTGGCACCACACTGGATGCTTTGTCATTGGGTGGCGTTTTCTCAGTGTCACGCTGTGACGAATCTAGTAACCCGGCAACAGTGTTAACGACCATCTGCAATGCTGACAATACATATTGGTCAAAATGGCAGTCTGGATCGTTGGTTTCACAATACGCTTTGAGCAAATTCCACTGTGGCTGCGCACTGGTGGCCTCTTTGAGCGACCGAGCCAAGGTGTATCGTCGAGAGAGCGCTGGCTCTTCTTTTTCGAGCCAAGCACTGACTAACTCGACTAAACTTTGTGATGGGTCAACGCCGTCAATTGTGCGCTGGCGCACATTTTCAGCACTGTTGCCACTGCGATTCCCTTGTAAACCGTTGCCTGCCTGAATTGTGCGCTGGCGCACATTTTCACGATTGTCATCACTTGGATTGCCTTGTGAGTCGTTGCCTGTCTGAATTGTGCGCTGGCGCACAATTCCATGATTGTCATCACTTGGATTGCCCTGTGAGTCGCTGTTTGTCTGGATTGTGCGCTGGCGCACATTTTCACGGTTGCCACCACTTGGATTGCCCTGTGAGTCGTTGCCAGTCTGGATTGTGCGCTGGCGCACATTTCCATGATTGTCATCGCTTGGATTGCCGTGTGGGTTCGCATCCGCATGGATTGTGCGCTGGCGCACATTATCACGGTTGTCGCCACTTGGGTTGCCATGTGAGTCGTTGCCAGCTTGGATTGTGCGCTGGCGCACATTTTCAGCATCGTTGCCACTTGGACTGCCATGTGAGTCGTTGCCAGTCTGGATTGTGCGCTGGCGCACAATTTCACGATTATCATCGCTTGGATTGCCTTGTGGATTCACATCGGCTTGCAATGTGCGCTGGCGCACAATCCAAGCATCATGGCGGCTGTCGTAACACAATGGGTCGGTACATCTCGTTCCGTTTCCACTGATTTTGACTGCCAGTGGACATATTTCGCATGAAGTTACCTGCTGTGCTTCGGGCAACTCTTCCGGCGTCCAGTCAAGCGGCCAAGGGGTATCCAACTCGCTGATGGATGGCAAAGCCTGAACGTACTCATCAATCATACGCTTTAGAACTGCTTTAGTGGGTGCGCTCCCTGTTTCGGTGATGGCTTTCTGGATCAACGCAACCGCATCATCCATCCCCGTTGGCAGTTTGGATAGACGGTTGATTTGTTCACTATGCGACATGGGGATGATGCCATCTGCGATCATCGCCTGTGCATCCTGTGGCAACTTGAGCAACACCAAACGGTCGGTCAGATAACTGCGTGTAATCCCTGCTTTCTGACAGAGCGTCTGCTGCGTATACCCCGCTGATTTGTCTTCCAATGCCATTGAAAAGGAAATCGCCTCCTCAATTGGGTCAAGGTCGGTACGCTTTTGGTTCGCGATAAATCCCCATAGCCAAGCATCAGAGTCTTCGGCATACTCGATGCGCACCTTGATTTTGTTGTAGGCGGGGTCACGTTCGGCCAATATCGAAATGGCTTCCAAGCGGCAATGGCCGTCGATAATCTCCAGTCGTGTGTCCGACTCCGCCAGCATATCTTGAATCGTATCATCATCCATATAATGCTCTTCGTCCACGAGAAAACAGCCATCTTCTATATCGGTCACCATACGGCAGAGAATCGGGTCTTTGATGCCCAGCGTCTTTGGAAATTTCTCACGTAGCTCCCAGATGGACTCAGCCAGTTCGTGCGCCTCTTTCTGCTTCTTGAGTGACCGCGATTGATATTTGCCACGTCGAAACTTGGTCAACGAGACTTCATACAGATCAATGCTGTCCATGTCCTTGCTTTGGATAGTTGTTCTAAACATTGCTTGCGTCCCTTTCGCTGATACCCTGAACTATAAACCCAATGCCGTATTGACTGTCTTGAGCAACTGAATGGTGATTTCACCATAGTAATATTGGAACCAATAGTGTCAATTCCTAGTTGATATAGTATAGAAAAAATAATTATAGGAACAAGATGTAGCGACAGTTGCGGCAGCGAAAACATAGGAAGGAAGGAAGAAGTAGTGCGGAATTCAGTGATATAAACTCAAAAAGTGTAATATGATAAATATATCGAAACAAGCTACTGGTTGAACTTGGATGCAGTGGAACGTTCCTACTTAGAAAGAAACAGTTCGCAAGCTGTCGCACGGATTTTCGGGGTGAGCATGAAATGAGCAGTCAATGGCTTAAAAACACAAACAATTGAATCCGTTGTAGGAAACGATTGAGCCAGTGGAAGAAGGCGATATATCGGAAGTGGATGAGTTGTTTACATTCATCTACATTACAGTAAATGTAACCCACGTCGCATCTGATTACAAGAAGCCCTTCATGCTCCACTTACATTTCAAGCTCTTTACATACCATTACAACTTAGAGCAGATATTAACTAGTATTTAATACCATTGAATAGTATTTGCATTCTTTAACAGGGAGTTAATAATGAGAATTACACAATCCAAACGATTAGTTACATCCATCATATTGAATCATTATCGAACAATCATCACACTAATTTGTATGACGATTATCATGGATAGCGGAACTGTTTCTATTGTCTATGCACAGAATGCTCCAACAGAACATATATATTTGCCAATGATTTTCCAGCCTAATTCTGGTACAAATTGGCAAGTTGAGTATAATGCCTCATCGGGTTTATTACCAAATGAAAATGAGGG
>JBCCFC010000246.1:0-13093 GCA_039029935.1 Chloroflexota bacterium | reverse complement strand
TTGACAATTGACTTAGCTTGCTCCACTGCTGCTGGGCAACTGTCTTCTGCCCTTGCTCGACTCGGGCAACTGCTCGTAGCCAAATCTTGTTGTTGATAATGTCGAAATGTAAATAACATCCGTAAATACGGTATCCATTATTCCATCCTGCATGGAATAAGTGATAATGGTCTCGCTCCTCATCTATCACTGTCTGCGTGACAACGCTATCTTCGGGTTTGTCTTGATCTTCGCCATATTTTTTGAGAAGTATTTTGATATATTCCCGATAAGCTACTAATTTATCCATTGCACAATCCCCTGTTCAATCTCATCATATACAAGAAACTTCATAGCCTGCCCTTGTGTTATTTGCTGGATCAACGGCCAAGCAAAAAATGTATCATAGACATCTTTAGGGACAGCTAAATATAGAATTCGGTCAGGTTCCTTCAGTTCCAAAATCGTATTATATTCTATATATTGCCCCAATGCACGTTGAAACTCTGGCATATTGGATTCGCCTATAAAGCTTTTTACCTCAACTGCAATTTTGCTCATTCCCTTTTCTGCAATAATCACTTTTTCCGCACCAATATCAATATACGCTTTAACATCTCCGACACGGAAATATAATGACTCATCATACACTGTCCAATCATCATTTTCAATGCATTAACAACAATATCATGGTAAGCATCGAATGCTGACATAACAGTCTCCTTATTCTATCAATGACTCCGCTGAAAAAAGTCCGACTTCTGTAGAATTTGCTAATCGCTACCACTGGTGAGAAGTCGGACTTTTAAGCGATTTTGACCTTTTTTCAGCAGAGTCATCAATGTTTTCGGTTAATCATCAAGCGCATTCTCATATCCCCAAACCAACTCAATATCGCCAATATGAATCACATCCTCATCCTCAACTCCAGCATCCCGCAGTGCCTCCGAAATCCCCATTGCATCCAAAATCCGTTGGAACCGTAGCGAGGCTTCGTAGTAGTCCCAGTTGGTCATCTTTGCCGTGCGTTCAATGGCGATGCCCTCGACACGCCATGCGCCTTCATCTAGCGGGGAAATCGTAAAGGCACGTTCGTCATCAGCGGGTGTAATCTCCGTCAAGAATTCTTCTTCGTCCGATATGGGCGGTTCGACGGGTGGTAACGCATCGAGCATGGCCTGCACACGATAGAGCATGGGCTGGATGTTTTGCCGTGCGACCGCGCTGATCTCCAGGATCGGTAAATCCTGTTCTTCAATCGCTTCTTTGATCAGCGGCCACAGCTCCTGTGCATCGGGCAAGTCCATCTTGTTAAAGACCACCAATTGCGGTTTCTCTTCGAGCGCTGGGTTAAAGAGGGCTAACTCTTGGTTGATGGCCTCTAAGTCACCCAGTGGGTCGGGACTATCGCCACTTAATACATGAATGAGGATACGGGTGCGTTCGATGTGACGCAGAAAGTCCAATCCCAGCCCCACACCGCTATGTGCGCCTTCCAGCAGTCCCGGAATGTCGGCCAGCACCATCTGGCGGTGGTCAAGTTCGGCGACACCCAAGTTGGGAATAACCGTTGTGAATGGATAGGAGGCAATCTTGGGTTTGGCCGCACTGACAACACTCAACAGCGTTGATTTTCCCGCGTTCGGTACACCGATGATACCAATGTCAGCGACGAGTTTGAGCTCAAGGTCAATCCAGCGTTCCTCGCCTGGCTCACCGCGCTCAGAGATACGCGGTGCTTTGTTACGTGACGATTTAAAGGCATTGTTGCCACGCCCACCACGCCCACCACGCAAAATACACACAGACTGATTTTCGTGCGTCAAGTCTGCCAATAACTCACCTGTATCTGCATCTCGCGCCACTGTCCCAGGTGGAACAGGAAGACGCAGATGGTCCCCATTGGCCCCTGTCATATCAGAACGACCACCATTCACACCGTTGTCAGCGCGATGGTGTATTTTATATTTGTAGGCTTGAAGCGTGTTCAGTTGTGGATCAACCACCAAATAGACATGACCACCACGCCCACCATTGCCGCCCGACGGGCCACCCCGCGCCACATATTTCTCTCGACGAAAGGCGACAAGCCCATTACCACCATCACCTGATTTTACATAAATTTTTGCTTGGTCAAAAAACATACAATACCTAACCTTATTACTCTGTAAATGAAGTTTTCGGGTGTTGTCATTCCTGTGAAGGCAGGAATCTAGCGTTATATCCGAATGGATTCCTGCCTTGGTGCTTTATGATTTGATAGTCCGAAACCTGACAATTTTCTAACAATTACTAGACGAATACACAATATACAACGGATGGGCAGATACAAAACCGAACACAATAGGGCAGGTTTGAGGATTGTGATATAATGAGCGTCAACTGACAGCATGGAAATTGTAGTATGGAAATCTGAATTCTATCCTTTTACTTACGTAAAATTGCGTAGTTTTATACGCTACACTATAGTTACCAAAAGGTCATTTTGACCAATACCATCAGGAACCAAATAACCGTCCAATCTCATTATAGTATAACAAATATCAGGTCAAAAATATCATTCTAAGCAATATCGCAGGGAATAAAGTAATTATGTCAGATACACAATCACTACGTGAGCGGATTGACGCTGATCTCAAACAGGCCATGCGTGACAAAGACGCTTTGGCTAAATTGACGATCCGATCTATCAAGGCCGCCATTACCGAAGCCAGCAAAGTTGATGTCAACCATGCTGTAACCGAAGATGAGGTTCTGAAAATTGTCCAAAAGGAAGCCAAAAAACGTCGTGACACGGCAGCGGAGTATGAAAAGCTTGGTCATGCTGACCGCGCGGAAACAGAATTGGCGGAATTAGCCATTATCGAACGATACCTTCCACAACAGTTGGGTGAAGCAGAACTCGAAGCCATTGTGCAAGCCACGATTGATGAGCTTGGGGCTTCGTCTATGAAGGAGATGGGTAAAGTCATGTCGGCTGTCATGCCCAAAGTTGCTGGTGTCGCCGACGGCAAAATGGTCAATCAAGCCGCAAAGAAGCTCTTAACTGCCTAAATGATCACCTATCGTGTGCGTAACTTTGCCCATACCCAAATCCAGAAATACACTCATTTTCACTCATTCTTTGCCATTGCATTGATTGGGTATACTGTGCTGCTGATGGTTGGTTTGCTCTCGTGGAATATACCATTAGGCAGTCAAGTTCAATTAGAAGTGGGTCAAGTTGCACCACAAGATATTGTCGCACCTGTCAAAATCACCTATAAGAGTGAATGGTTGACCGCGCAGGCGAGGGATCGTGCTGCCCAAGCTGTGCCTGATCAATATGACAGTGCGGAAGGGCGCATTCGTCGTCAACAGATTAGCCGCGCCCGTGAGGTGCTGGAATTTATTACCATTGTACGCAAGGACCCCTATGCGACGCCTGAGTTGCAGACCGACTATTTGTTGGCAATCGGGGACTTAGGGCTGAGTCCAGAGGCAACGCTCGCAATTTTGAGCATGTCCTCGTTTGAGTGGAATAAAGCACTTGAAGAAGTTCCACTGGCGTTGGACCGAGCCATGCGCGGCGAAATCCGTGAAAATACAATTGCGCTAGCGCGTCGCAGCGTCCCGACGCTGATCAACCCCAATCTCAACGAATCTGTCACCGATGTGACGGCAGAATTGGTACGCAGGTTAATTCGCGCTAATAGCATTTTCAATGAAACACGGACAGGGGAATTGCGTGAATTGGCGCGCAGCGAGGTCATGGCCGTTGATGCCATCTTGGAAGTCGATGAGGTGATTCTACGTGCGGGTGATATCGTGGCTTCCGAGGATGTTGAGGCATTGACGCAGGTTGGGCTAATCCAGGCAGAATGGGATTGGTGGCAATTTATCCGTGCCGCCTTCTTCGCCATCATTGTCGTCAGCACAGCCAGCTTGGTCATCTATCGACTTCCAGAAAATACCTTGGGGCAGTCGCTCTATATGCTGACCACCTCATCGAATGGCTCCACCACGAATGCAACAAGCCCCAAACCAGTCAAGCGCTTTCAGCGACAACACACAAAAAATCTGCAATCCATTGCGCTCTTGGTGGTCTGTTCATCGATATGGATGATTGCCGCCAAATTTATGATCCTGCCCCATGAATGGTTGCCCTATCTCTATCCGCTGGCCGCACTCAGCATTTTGGTCACAGTACTCGTTGACTTTCAGGTGGCTATTGTTGTGACGATTGCCTTTACGCTGTTTATTCATCAACTGGACAGCAGTAACCCTGCACTCATCTCCTACATGAGCGTGGGACCACTGCTCGGTATTGTCATCTTGGGTCGGGCGGACCGCCTCTCTGCCTTTGTCTGGGCAGGTGCTGCGATTTCGTTGAGCAATCTATTGGTCTATTTGACCTTTGAGATGCCTTTTGCACAGACCCCCATGCAAACCATGCTACAAAATAGCTTGCTGGTCATGCTTCAAGGACCTCTGTCTGCCAGTATCGCGCTCATTGGCTATTTGGCCTTTGGCAACTTATTTGATGTCACCACCAGCCTGCGACTGACGGAACTGAGCCGCCCCACGCATCCACTCCTACGTCAGTTGATGCTAAAATCGTCGGGAACCTACCACCATTCGATTATTGTTGCTAATTTGGCGGAACGGGCGGCAGAGGCCATCGGTGCAGATGCATTTCTTGTGCGTGTGGCGGCCTATTACCATGACATTGGCAAGACCGTGCGCCCCTACTTTTTTGCCGAAAACATTAGCCCTGGGGAATCTCCCCATGAGAAACTCGATCCACTGACCAGCTCACAGATCATCATCAGCCATGTCACGGATGGCATTAACTTGGCGAAGAAATATGGCCTACCTGCCCGTATCCAAGACTTCATTCGTGAGCATCATGGATCGTCTGTCACCAAAGCCTTTTACTACCAAGCGTTGAAAAGGGCTGAAGAAGAGGGCAAAGAAGGGACAGTGAATGAGGACGATTTCCGGTACGCGGGACCTAGCCCACAGAGCAAAGAGACGGCCATCATGTTGTTGGCCGATACCTGCGAAGCGGCGGTACGTGCGATTCGTCCCACCACACGCGAGGATTTAGAAAAGCTGATTGATAAATTGGTCGATGAGCGCGTTGATGATGGTGAGCTAAATGAATGCGATTTGACATTGCGTGAGCTAGAAATTATCAAAGATGTCTTTCAACAGGTATTACAAGGAGTCCATCATCCTCGTGTGAATTATCCTGAGCCAGTCAAACGAACTGAGACGTCATAAAAGAAGATGTAGAAGAAACCGAATTTTTTGAAAAACTCGGTTTCTTCTACATCTTCTTTGATTGAGTCGGAGAGTATAAGCGAGTATCAACAGATTGCAGTTCTGTTACTGCTCGCAAATTGATAATCTGCGTTGCTTTTTTTGAATAAAGGCGCGTGTTGTATATAAATATCTACACTGGTAGATTGTTTGGATCAATACCAAGCGAACGAAGGTAGTCTGCCATTCGCTCTTTTTCAGCGCGTTCAGCCTCGGCCCTTTGGTCAGCCAATTCTCGTTCATGTCGTTCAACCGCAACTTGCTCTTCCGCCGTTTCAGCACGTTCCCCCGCCACATCAGCACGTTCTTCGCCAGTAAGCAGCAAGTTACCATCACTATCCCAAATTCGCAACCAATTGGCTGTATACGGTCCATATGTACCATGCAAAATACCGAGTTCGATATCCATTGCCGTTATGGGATAATGGCCTCGGCTATTTTGTGAAACCAGCCGAAACTGTCCATTAACCAACTCATAGAGTTCAATCTCTGCTCTGCTTTCTGTATAGATGGCATAGTAATGCGGCTGGATGACGTTTTCATATATCCAGAATTTGCCTGTGACAGGTGTCTGATCTCGCTCTCTTTGTCCAGTGTCAGAGACAAATTCAATGATGATACGGGGCGGAACCAACTCTTGCCAGAGTACATAGGATTTTATTGCATCAGAATCAACATCAGGCACATAAAACCAGTCCGGTGCTTTACAGCCATCTAAAGGATCGCCGCCATAGTGATGTTGCCAATAGACGCCTGAATCTTGACCGAGCTTGTAATGACCATCAGGATGTATACTTTCCAATATGGGCCGGAGCGATGTTGTAATTAAAATGCTTTGTGGGTGTTCCAATAAATTCTTCACAAAAGTGCCATCCGATTCTGGTAATTGGGTGTGGTCAGGCAATGTGCCGGGCCACCAAGGTTTTTGCTTTAGTTCCTGTAATGGAATCAATTCTGCTTCATAGTCAGGGAGATACACATAACCGCGTGGTGTTGTCCCGTTTTGATACGGAATAGTGGGCTTTGGGATGTTCCAATAAACAGGTGGTATCTTCTCATCTTTTGCACCACTCGATGATTGTGCCTCTGCTGTATGGCCGTTTTGCAAATCGGTTTTCTGCTCGAATGGTATACCATATGAGAGATAGGTGATTCCTTCTTTTGCTTGGATACTCATTGGGTATCGAACTCCTTTAGTGATGTTCAACTATACGCAAATCGAGTCGTTAGTAGATAGAATTATAGCAGATTTAAGAGATAGAACAAAATATCGGGTAGCTTGTGGTGATGATAATCATTTGGTCACTCCACGTAGCTGCGTAGAAGAAATATCGTTGCGAAACATCCCGGATGGAATTGCGGAAAAAAGCGATTCAAACCCATCAGGCACAGTCATATCGTCCAACGTTCTGAAGATACCCTCCTTATCCATGCGTCCTGCCACCAAGAAATGACAATCACGCGCTTGAATGGTCTCCAACGCTGCCAACATCGCCTCTTCGCTCTCTTGATAATAGCGCGGTGCAACCACCCTAGCAGCAGTGTCATACCCAACCACAAACGTTGCACCCGGAAAGAGCTGAGACTTTCCCAAATAGGTCGGCGCATTACTCACATAGATAGGATATTGCCCTGCAAATTGGCTGATCCGCCGTAGCACTTCATCAACCGGAATTGGTGGTTTGTCGACATTAAAGGCCGAAAGTTCAAAGGCAATGGGTCGATTTAACAACCGTGTCGCAACCTGTGCCATCCCCAGATGTCCCTCATGCAGAGGATTGAACGAGCCTGGCAGTAGCGTAATCGGGTGTGCATTGTCAGGGGTACGGATTCGCCCATGATCGTTAAGCCCAAAGTATGCAACTTCTCGGTTAAAGAGGCATTCTGCTATCGCCCGAAAGTCATACGTCTCTTGCAACAGCAGATCACCATCCAACAATGCCACTGGCATCTCTGCGTCAATACCACTTACCTCAGCAAGCATCTGCATCATCAAACGACTGACCAACAACTCTTCCTCAACCCGAGTTCGTTTGCCTTTATCCAGTGTCATACTCTGGCTGACAACACGATCTTGACTCCAGCAGGCGATATGGGCGCGGTGTTCACCTTTCTTGGGGCGATCTGAGGCAATAGCGGCTGTACAGGCCACCCCAACAATCTGCGCATCTTCATGTTCTGCACGTGGTATCAGTTGCTGCGCACGGTTGAATGCACACCCTGCCATCAAGCGCGCAGTCTGCTCAGAGACATATTGTTTGGGCATTTCGCCATTAAGAAAGCTGGTGAAGGCAGCGTTGCTATACGGGACAATCGCTTCCAGTAGTGTACGGCTAGCACCACCGACGGCCAACAAATCAGACAGCGCCGTTGTACCTGCACCCGCAACAGCAAGAACAAGCTGCGTAGGTGAATCATGAACCAATTTGATGATTGACGTGATGTGATCTTCCATATTAGTATGAAACCCTCTTCCGCGTCTCCTTCACATTGCCTCGCCGCTTCTTTTCATCAATCCGACGCTGCTTTGCCCCTTTGCTTGGCTTTGTCGGTCTACGTGCCTTCTGTGTCACCGTGACACTTTGTACCAACTGTTGCAGCCGATTCAATGCCGCCTCACGGTTCTGCTCCTGCGACCGATGCTGTTGCGACTTAATGACCACCACACCCTCTTTGGTGATGCGGTGGTCACTCAACTGTAGCAGACGTTCTTTGTAGACAGTGGGTAGAGACGACGCCTGAATGTCGAAACGCATGTGAACCGCTGTTGATGACTTGTTCACATGCTGCCCCCCTGCTCCTTGCGCACGGATGTACTCAAATTCAATTTCTTCTAAGGGGATAACAACTTTTTTTGTAATTTGTAACATGATTTAATAATGAAGAGTGAAAAGTGAAAAGTGAAGAGTGAAGAGTGAAGAGTGAAGAGTGAAGAGTGATTCGTGTCAACCATTACACCCACACCCATACACCCACACACCATCACACCATCACACCATCACACCCATACACCCATACACCATCACCCCTTCTCCTTCCCGCGTCCACGGAAGAACGTCCGAATCGGTGTTCCTATGAACGGGTGATGCTCGCGGATTTGATTATGCAGATAGCGTTCATAGGAAAAGTGCAGCAGTTCTGGGTCGTTGACAAAAATGGCAAAGGTGGGTGGTGCACTACTAGGTTGGGTTCCATAATAAATGCGTAACCGACGACCCGCTTTGGATGGTGGCGGGAACTTGTCGTAGGCCTTACGCAGCAAGTTGTTGAACTCACTGGTTCCTAAACGATGATAGCGAGCATGGGCAACCTCCAGAGCCGTGGGTAGGACACGATGAATCCGCTGTCCTGTTTCGGCACTGATAAACATAAGTGGCACATAGTCCAAAAACTTGAGATCGGTACGCACCTTTTTCTCAAACTCAATCATCGTATAGGAATCTTTTTCAATCAAGTCCCATTTATTGACAATCACGACAACACCCTTATAGCGGTCCAGGATATAGCTGGCGACGTGGGCATCCTGCGCAGTGACACCTTCCTGTGCATCAATCAGCAACAGGGCGACGTCGGCACGGTCGATGGCACGCATACTGCGGATGACACTGAAACGTTCAATCCCTGGCTCCACTTTGCCCCGACGACGTACACCAGCGGTGTCAATCAGTGTAATTTTCTGTTTGTGATAGGTAAGCTCAAAGTCGATGGGGTCACGTGTCGTCCCGGCAATATCGCTGACAATCGAGCGGTCATCGCCGATCAGACAGTTTAGTAAGCTACTTTTGCCCACATTGGGACGTCCCACAATAGCGACGCCGATAGTATCAGGCTCATCCTCGTCATATTCATGGTCAATGGAAAAGTCAGGCAATTCCTCCACCATAAGGTCGAGAAAATCACCAACACCAATCCCATGAAATGCACTGATGGGGATTGGCTCACCAAGCCCCAAATCCCAAAAGCTATAGGTTTCAAGCTGTCTTTCTTCGCTCTCAACTTTGTTAACAACCAGAAAAACAGGTTTATTGGTCAAACGGAGTATATCGGCAACATCTTCGTCTGCCGCTGTCGGGCCATCCTTGCTATCCACAACAAAGGCGATGACATCCGCTTCTTGCATTGCCAATGTCGCTTGGTTGCGAATATAGGGCATAAAGATGGCCGAGTCAGCCTCGGGTGCTGGATTTTCCTCCAACCCACCTGTATCAATGACAATAAATCCTTTGCCGTTCCAGTCCGATTCGCCATATATCCGGTCTCGTGTGGTCCCGGGTGTGTCTTTTACAATCGCTGTGCGTTGACCGATAAGTCGGTTAAAAAGGGTTGATTTCCCCACATTGGGGCGACCTACCAAAGCCAACACGGGTTTCCCTTTATTCATCTGTTACACGCTCACTTCCTCGAATCACAATTCGATATAACTATTACTCTGTTGGCGGAACCGTACCACCCTCTATATCCTCTACACTCTCACCCTCTACATCGGCATCCACTGCTTGCGTATTCCCCGTAGATGTCGCTGAATTCTCCTCTGTGTCGGGAACTTCGCCCATCTCTGCCGCTTCGGTTTCAGATGCTTCTGCGGGCATCTCAACAATCACAACCTCAACCGTTTCCGGCAGAAAGCCCTCTTCCTGGATACCGTCGGGCAGAAGGACGCGCGGTGTGACAACATGGCTCCCTGGCAGCAGGCTATTCAAATCAAGAATCACATACATGTCATCATTATCTAATGATTCCAACAACGGCAACGGGCCGCTCAAAATCACTTCAACTGTCTCTAAGGCAACACTGGCTTCCAATGATGGCGCAAGCCCTTGTAACACGGGCTCCAGTGCTACCGTTCTTCCTCCTTCAATGGGCGTGATACTCACGAGAACCCCCACGCTGTTGCCATCAAGGACACGTACATTACTTGGTACAATTAGCTCCAGTCGTTCTTCAATGGCACTGGTCGCGCTGTTGATGGTCAATGGGGCGGTCTCGACAAAGCCGGGAATAGCGGCCAGAATGTCATCACCTGCCAGCAGCACAACCGTTGACGGCTCCACACGTACATTACTCAAACGATAGCCAGTTGCGGGTTGGCCCTGTAAATTGACCCGCACCGCCACCTCTTTTCGATCCGGCCAACGCTCCACAGGAACGATCACACGGACCTCCCCAGGCTCAACAGCCACACGGTCAATGGGCTGTTGTTGGCTGTTCTGCGGCTCAACACGCACACTACGCTCCACTTGGCTTTTGGCATTGCGTAGGTAAATCTCCGTGTGAACAGAAACCACCTCGTTAACCTGTGTCTCCGGTCCTGTGATCGTGACTTCGGCTGGCTCAATAATCGGCTCTTGTCGATCATAGCCAAACGCAGTGCTGTCCATCACCTCTGCTCGCACAGGGACAGCCTTGGTTGTGAGCGGGTCAAGCTGTAGCCGTAGCTCTGGCCGTTGTATGCTAATCACCTCTACCTGCGGATCAAATACATTAACAGTGATAGGGACATCATGCACCCCGCTGCCTAACCCCGTCAAATCCATTGATGCCTTGAAATCAGCTATTGTCAACTGTTCCCACAAGTTTTGGGGGGCTTTGAGCGTAAGCTGGACCGTAATATTGTTCAACTCTTGCAGAGGAATCAATGCTTCCGATATCCCCAGAACAGAGACGGGGATGGGTGTTGGAAATTCTGCTTCTTGCAATGGATTTTGCTGTGTAATGGCAATCACCCAAATAATCAGTCCTAAGATCAGCGATAAGAGCAAACTACCGAGGTGACTGATCAATTGTCGAGCCGTAATTCGCGCCGTATTTTTTGCCGGACTTTTGTTGATTGCGCCTTTGTTTGGAATATTCAATTTTCTTTATCTATGTACGTTTCGCTCATATCAAAAAATGTGTAAACGGATGATTTCATCTCTGATAAATGATTGTGTTTGCACTCTTGCCGAATATGAGCCAAAGTTATTATCTGTTCATTAAAACCAAAACGGCTTGTAAAATTCACTTAACACTTCGCGCAAGCTATCTGTGTCTAAGCGTGTAATCTCTCCATTACGTGCGACGGAAATCGCCCCCGTCTCTTCAGACACTGCAACTGTCAATGCATCTGAATTCTCCGTGAGCCCAATCGCTGCTCGATGGCGTGTCCCCATACTGCTTGTTCTTGGATCGCTCGATAGATCGCGTTGTGTCAGCGGCAAAATACAGCTTGCGGCGATCACCTGATCATCGCGAACAATGACAGCACCATCATGCAAAGCTGTGTTCGGGAAAAAGATGGTCGTTAGCAGTTCTGATGACAACTCCGCCTGCAATCGGGTTCCGCTCTCTACAATATCGCCAATGCCCGTACCACCCTCAAAAACAATCAGCGCACCATGACGGCGTTCAACCATTTCCTCGACCGCTTTTACCACTTCGTTGATGACACGCTGGACGTTGGTGCTGTCACGCCGCCGGAAAAAAATAGGGGCAGTACGTCCCACACGCTCTAAGGCTCGACGTAGCTCTGGTTGAAAGATGACAGGGATGGCGAAGAGAACAACGGGCGCACTATTGCTTAAAAGCCAGTTGAATGCCGTCAACTCCGCAAGTTGACTGATGGCTGCAATTGCCAACGAGATCAAAAGAATGCCACGCATCAACTGGATGGCTTGGGTTCCACGTAAGAGTTGTAGCAGGGTATAAATAATGAAGGATACCATAGCAACATCTAATAGCTGTTGCCAATCTTTCAAACGCTCCAGAGAGGCGAGAATATCTTCCATACCTACCCTTCAAGATCAACGCCACCAATCAGGTGTGCCAAAACTGCCTTCTGTGCATGTAGACGATTATGTGCCTGCGGAAACAAAAGACTGTTTTCTCCATCTGCTACGCTATCAACAATTTCCTCACCGCGATGGGCAGGCAAACAATGCATAATTTTGATATCTGGATTACGTGTGTGCGCCACCAATTGATCATTGAGTTGATAGGGCGGGAAGACAGCCAAGCGTTTCTCACGCTCCTCTTCTTGACCCATACTGGTCCAAACATCGGTGTAGAGAACGTCCGCACCAATGACCCCATCGATATCGTCAGTGACCGTAATATCAGCATCGCTGCCATCAATAATTGACTGTGCAGGCTGATATCCTTGCGGCGAAATAATGCGGAGTGACATGCCAACCTTCCCCGCCGCTGCAACAAGACTGGTCGCCACATTGTTGTCACCGTCGCCCACATACGCCATTGTCAGTCCAGTCAATGTGCCCGTATGTTCCCAAAGTGTGAGCAGATCGGCCAATGCCTGACATGGATGGCAATAATCGCTAAGTCCATTGATTATGGGGATTGTTCCCCATTCTGCCAACTGCACAACATGGTCGTGGTCAAACACCCGTGCCATAACCGCATCGGCATAGCCGCTCAACACACGAGCGACATCGGGAACGCTTTCTCTGGTTCCCAGTCCAATTTCGTTGGGGCTAAGATAAAAGCTGTAGCCGCCTAAATGATGCATCCCCATTTCAAAACTGACACGAGTGCGTAGACTGGGTTTCTGAAAAATAAGGGCCATTGATTTATTTTCAAGAATGGGCGCGTTGCGCCCATAGCGGGTCCGTTCCTCTTTTAATGCTTTGGCTAAATGCAACAGCCCCCAGAACTGCTCTATTGTTAACGATTGTATATCTAAGAAGTGTGGTAAGTTTGGAATCGACATAGTAATGCTTTCTTGTAATTTTAGATTCTTCAGAATATCGTGCAGTTGACGTTGAATTTCACCGATATCGTAGGTCATCGCTATTCGCATGACATTGATGATTTAACG
>JBCCFC010000245.1:0-13109 GCA_039029935.1 Chloroflexota bacterium | reverse complement strand
TTTCGTTTCCATCTCTTCTCCCCTATTTCAATCACGATTGTTAGACTGACCTCATCAGTCTTTTTCTCTTAATCTATTTTAGCCGCCCTTTGCTTTTTTGTCTATTTCTGACCACATTCCCCTTTTAAGTGCGGTCCTACCGTGCTAAGGATAATTGTGGTTTTTCAAGCAAACGATTGAGTTGCATGTTTAGTAGTCGCTGCTCTGTTTCTGATAAAAATTTTACAATCAAGTCTAAAATTGTTGGGATCGTTATGGTATTTATTTGAATTGACATATATTTTTTGCCTTTCACTTACGACTGCGAATAAAATATTAGGTTTGGGTACAAAAAGTATCCAGATGTTAGGTGAAAACGCAGCTATCGGGTTTATCTTATATCGGATGCGCCTATAGTGCAAATGACGCCGAAAAACAAGGGCTTGTATTTACTTTCTCTTTGAGCATAAAAGCACAGCGGAGACAGATGTGTTGGAACAAGTATTGCGCTATATGACTGAACGGTGGCGTGTAGATCAAAAAAATGGCAAGCCGCTTCGTCCTATCATCGTAGTCATGGTCTATCATGGTGAAGATGATTGGCCCATGCCCAAGTCATTTGTGGAGTTGTTCAAAGATGTCGATCCGGTTTTTCACCGCTTCATCCCCAACTTTGAGTATATTCTGTTTGACACCAGTGACAATGATGACGGTGAAATATTGTCCCAAATTGCATCTGGGTCTTTACAAGCGGCGTTACTTTTACTAAAATATATCTAAGATCAATCGTTGAATCAACGGGTTCGAGATATTTTTGAACCGTTGACATCTACTCAGTTAACACGTGAACAATTGTTGGCGCACTTGGAGGCAATGCTGACTTACTGCACAGGCATTAAGAACCAAGTACCGAATGAGGTGCTGGACGAAACGGTAAATGAGCAGTTTGCATTGGTGAATAAACTCGTCTGCCTAAAACAAAAAGGGTCTATTGGTATTATCCAATAGACCCTTTTATTTTTCAACACTATTTTTTCAACACTGCACTAATCGCCAAAGATACGATCAAAGAACCCCTTTTGCTGGATGGATGCACCATCGTCAAACGTTTCCGCCAATTGCGTCAGCAGTTCTTTCTGTTCACCCGTCAAATTCGTGGGTGTCATCACTCGTGCCGTAATGAGCATATCACCACGCCCACTGCGCTGTAATCGTGGCACACCCAAATTACGTTTTTTGAAGGTGCGGCCTGTTTGTGTACCTGCGGGAATGTCTAGCTCCTCTTCTGTGCCATCAATCGTGGGGATACGCACCGTTGACCCCAATGCCGCCTGTGAAATATTGATGGGCATTTCCAAGTGAATTGTAAATTCATCACGCACAAAAATGGGATGTGACTCGACACCAACCACAACATAGAGATTGCCCGGTGGCCCACCATTTTGCCCCAACTCACCTTCACCTGCCAGACGGATGCGTGTACCTTCATCCACACCAGCGGGGATATTGACTTTGAGCTTGCGTGTCACCTGTACCTTTTTCTGACCGCTACAGGTACGACAAGGCGAAGAGATGATTTCACCAGAGCCGCCACAGGCGTGACAGGTCGATGTTGTAATCACTGTGCCAAAGAGTGGGCTTTGTTGACGACGTTGCACTTCCCCGCGCCCACCACAGGTGGAACAAGTGACTGGTGTTGTGCCAGGCTCTGCGCCATCACCATCACAGCGATCACAGGTTTCCTGTCTTGGCACATCCAGTTCACGATCTGTGCCAAAAATCGCCTCTTCAAAGGTCAGCTCAATGTCGGCGCGTAAATCCGCACCGCGAGATGCTCGACGACGTGAACGCGCATTACTGGTCGCCCCCGCAAACCCGCCAAAGAATTCTTCAAAAATGCTCCCAAGGTCGCCAAAGCCACCAAAGTCGCCCATCCCCGGTGCGCCCTCCAAACCAGCGTGTCCAAAGCGGTCATAGGCAGCACGCTTCTGGTCGTCGCTTAAAACCTGATAGGCTTCATTAATTTCTTTAAATTGTGCCTCGGCATCAGGTGCCTTATTTACATCAGGATGATATTTTTGGGCAAGTTTGCGAAACGCTTTTTTTATATCACTATCGTTGGCACCACGGTCAATGCCTAATATCTCATAGTAATCTCTTTTACTCATTATGTTAACTTAATTCCCTTTTATACTTCCGACTACTAGGGCGTAGGGGCGTATCCTTGCGGTCACCCCATCCGAAAGCGAGGACGACCGCAAGGGTACGCCCCTACTATCAAATAATCGTTATTCCCAGTCGATGATCCAAGCACAAAGCCCAGCGAGCACGATTGTTGCGCCAACCAAAGCGGCCCACTGTCTTGGTAAAAAATCAATATGGCGGGCACTAAAATAGAGGATAATCACCATCCCAACGGACAAAATTGCCCAGTTGGAAAGTACTGGGTGGTCGATCCAAAAACGTTTAAGCAGATTCATGGTTATTCGTAAGTTGATTCCTCTTATTCAATTATCCAGCAAATTCTTCCTGTAACTTATCCCATAGCGCATCCAATTGCTGGTGTAGTTCTTGGGGTGTTCCGTTGTTTGTGATGACAACATCGGCCTTTGCTGCCTTTTCTGCTTGGGATGATTGTACATCCATCCGTTGTTGTGCTTCCGTCGCATCCATCCCTCTATCATGGATTAGACGGTGCAACTGGATGTCAGGATGCGCAGTAATCACCCAGATTTTGTCACATAGTGTAATGGTGCGTCCACCATCTAAAAGTTTAATTGCTTCCAGTATGACAACTTTTGCTTCTGTATTGGCGATTTCTTGTGCTGCCATCTCCACAACAGCAGGATGAATAAAGGATTCCAATTGTTTTAGCTCGGTGGGGTCACTGAAAACAATTTTACCCAATGCAGGTCGATTGATTGTACGGTCATCGTTGAGAATGGTTTCCCCAAAATGGCCGACAATGTTTGGATAGGCTGGGCCATCGGGTGTCATGGATTTGTGGGACAGTTTATCCGCATCAATCACATATGCGCCCTTGCCTGTTAAGTAGGCCAAGATTGTGCTTTTGCCAGTAGCAATATTGCCTGTCAACCCAACCACAATCGACTTTTTGGACATAGCTTTCTGTTTTTTATCCTTTTGTGACACAGGTTGCCAACCTACATCAACAATGACTATTGCTTGACTACCACTACGTAGTAGAAATGTTTTATGTTTCTATCAAGGTTATCTTAGATTTATATAGATCACCATTTCACATTATACCATAAATAATGGGGAAATATCCAAGTATACCCGCAACCAAACTCACACGAAATCATGTTTAATTGAAATTCTTTGATGAATCTACTGAAAAATTAACACAGCGCAAATACAAATCAAATGAAAGTCAAATACAAATCAAATGAAAGTCAACAGAATAACACCCGATTGGGTTAGGCACAAAGGAAAGTATCGCAGGTTGGCTACCTGCGTCACAGAGAACCAATCTGTGATACTGGCTTATACATCCCGATTCAAGCACAAAGGAAAGTATCGCAGGTTGGCTACCTGCGTCACAGAGAACCAATCTGTGATACTGGTTTCTACTTCCTGACTCAAGCACAACAAGACTTGGCCGCACAAAAACAGGAAACCGCAATATCTACATCAGCCCGTGCCTTGACGACATCCAATCTCATGCGCATCGCCGTCGCTTCATCCTGTTTGCCTTGCTGTTCTAGGCAAGCCACATACCCTTGCAGGCTCCACACGTTGTCTGGATGCTGTTGCGGACGGGTCAGTGTGTTGTCCAGCCCCAAATCAGCACGGTAAATGGCGGTGGCCTCATCTACATGCCCCTGTGCCAACAACAGCGCACCCAACGCATGGCGTGTCGGCATCATCCATCCCCAAGGCTCGGCGTAGTGCAGATTATCATCCAGATACACGGCATGACGTAGATGCTCAAAAGCGATGTCGTAATTACCTTTGTGATATTCGACTTCACCATTCAACATGGCTTCGGCAATTTCCAATATATCGGCGCAGGTATTGTTGAAGATGTAGCGATGTTTGTGGAGATTGCCCTGTGCGACTTTAAAGGCTGTGCGTTCGGCATCCGCCGCCGCCACGTTGCCAAGCGTCGCGTGTGCGATGCCCTTGGCGTAGTGGAGCATGGCCGTTGTGTTGCAATAGAGTTCCTTATTTTCGGGGAATGGCTCATCCAGAATTTCTTGCCATTTGCCAAAACGTACCAGCACATGCACCTTCATGGAGACACTGCCCTCTAGCGTGAAGGCCATCGGTGGGCGTTCCATGCGTAACAGATCATCATGCGCCAACGCCAACATCTGGTTTGCCCCTTCCAATGCTGTGGTATATTGTCCCAGCAACATGGCTGCATAAATCTTAAAATGAATGTCGTGAGCGCGATAGAAGGTATATTCGTTGAGTTCACCCGCCTGTGCAAGGAACTTATCGTTGGCGACGATGGCCCGATTGTTGGACTGAACCGCTTCGTAGTAGTGACCACAGAGGATATCAATGTGTGAGGACATATGTTTGAGATGCCCGGAATCTGGGACCAATTCTCGCAACGTATCAGCGACACGCAGTGCTCGTTCTGGATGGGGCGACATCTCCATGAGGTGAATGTAGAGATGGTGCAATCCAGGATGCGGTGCTGCCCCTGTTTCTTCTACTTGCGACAATCCCCGTTCGAGTACCTCAATCGCCTCCAACGTATCTGCCCCTTCTGCGGGTTCGCCTGTGTGCAGATTCCATAACTTCCAAGGCGTCCGGTTCATCAGGGCTTCGGCAAAGAGTGTTGCTACATCCCAGTCATCGGGAAAGGCCTGATAGACAGTGCGCATGGCGTCAGCATAGGCATCATTCCAGTCATAGAGAATGTCCTCATCAACTGGATTTTCTGCGGTACTCTCAGACTGAAACCGTTTCTCCACAGCCTGCACCAGTGCCTGCTCGACAGGCGTTACCTTTTCCAGATTCGTCATTCCTTGCGCAATCGCTGCCCGTGCTTTGGACAACACCTTCGGAATATCCCTAGAGGAAAACACCTTCCATTCCTTATTATAGTTGCAGCCCAGCCCATAGGCAATACCCCAATGCGCCATGACACAGCCTTCATCCAACTCAACGGCCTTGCGAAAACAAGTGACCGCCTCCTCGTGGTTATAGCCATAAAGCCACATCAAGCCCCGGTCAAACCAGACTTGTGCATCGGGAACATTGGTAGTGATGGGGCGTGTGTGTGAGCCAAGATTGTAGTAGTCACTCATGGTTGAATTCTCCTCATTGCATGTTTTCATCTTATTCTTTGTCCAACAATTCTCGCAACTGCGAAATCACCTGGGCATGATTACTCTGTGCAATCACCAAGCTATGGGGCAGCATCTGTACCCCTGAAGGCTCTATCTGTGGTGCAGGCATCCAAGGCAGAATTTGCACAGCCATAAATGTAAAACGACGAACGTACCCAACCAGCCCAAGTGCCATACAGAACAGCGCGGGCCAAAAGAGCCATTGCATAGGGGTATAGCGGATGTCCAGTGCATAGGCTGAGAGGGGCAAAAAGAGCAGTGCTGCACCATTGGTTGTGTTTGGAGTAGCATCGTCGGCCAGCGTTATCAGCGCGTCAATCGACATCGCGGTTTCTTGATTGTCTTGAATCAAACAGCGCGTAAATGGCTCTCTGTCATCGCCACTAAAGATTTCCGCGGTAAACATGGCACTATCGCGGTCCATCTCATCCTGTGGGGCACAAACGATGGGCATCCGTAACCGTTCATGGGGGAGCGATTGTGCTGATTCAGTCGATGGCAGACTATCTCCCCAGCGTACAAGTCGCAACCCCAACGCTTGTTTGAGTAATAAGACAGATTCTTCGCTCCCTTTGCTGGGGAAAAGTAACCCTAATTCGGAAACAGGGGCAAATTGGCCGGGCAGTGAAAGTAATTTGGGGTGGCGGTTGGCATTCTCATCGGCTTCGTTTCCTGTCTCACTGGTTGGTTCTGCGGTTGTTTCATACGTCTGGAGCCACAATGCGGGTGAGGTACGGCGAATCTGAAGTTGTGTACTGTTGTCATGCACAATGGTTTGTGTATCGCTGATAGGTGTATTCAGCATCAGCGTTTGTTCATCATCTTGTAGCTGCGATATAAGTGATAGAGTAAGGCTGCTGGATGTTGGGTCATTGACGGTTTCGACAGTATATCGAATCTCGATATCTCGGGTATGATTGCGGTAACTCTCGCCTGGCGCAAGTGCATCTATGGTGGCTTCCCACCCATAAACAGCCGTTAACCATAGTGGGGCCAGCACGATCAGCAAACCGATCCAGAATAGCATCCGCAGATAATTGGTCAGGTAATTTTTCATGGAGAGTAGACGAATCTCATTTGAACCATTGTTTGCCTGTTCGCCCTTATCGGCATTGCGTAATCCGATGATGGTTTGCATTTCATCGCTTAATGAATCCGTATCAATGCCAACCTGCTCTTGCCTGTTGGATGATAACAATAATAGGGATGCGTTTGGATTGGGCGCATTCATGACCGCTGAGAGCTTTTGCTCAATCTCACCCTGTGTCCCCGTATAGATTTGACGCAATCGAAACACATGCTGATGCTTGGGGGAGGCAAATACATGATTAGCAATCGTTGATGTAACGCGTTCAATCTCTGTTGCTTGATAAGGTACATCATTACTTGGCGTACTACCGTTCGTATGAACAGTTGCTTGTGCTGTTTTGTTGATTTCTGAAGGTGTGTTGTTCTCTGTCTGTCCACCCGGCGGGTAATTATCGTTAGACAACAGTGAGACATTTCTGGGTACAGCTTCGGAAATGGGCTGCTCTGGGTCAGCATTCGGGTCTGCATCAGATGGGAAGGCCAATAATGGATATTGTCGAAAGTGAGTCCAGAGACGATGGCTATCAATAATCATGCCAATCTGCTGGCCTAAATGTAACAGTGCTAGAAAGCCAGTGAGTGTCAGTAAGAGCTGGAGCAAGCGGCTATGACGCACGTTAAATAAACCCAATTGATAAAAAAGATCGCCCCAAAATTCATAGGTGGCGCGTGCATTCATCAGCCAACGTGTACTTTCGGCAATGTTCTCTTGCAATTCGCTAGGAAGTTGGATAAGCAAGAAGGCACATCCCGTGACAACCATGGTGATGAGCCAAACAACGGCGAGCAGATAGGGGGAAAGCAAAAGACGCCACACCCGCCCTACCAAGCGGGATAGAATGTTACTCTTCATAAGTCGCTGTTGAAAATTTTGCATACAAATTTTTACTGACGTATTTTGGCTGAACCTACTTCCAGGAAGGGGTGATTGATACCAGAATTGTCAAAGCGCGTGTTACCCCTTTCTGGAAGTGTATGACAACCGTTCAACCACTATCCCAAATCCATCCATTGACCAATCTGCTCCCCAAGTTCGGCCAATGGCGCACGGCTTATTGTACACGTTGGGAGGGCATCCAGAAAGACGCGACCATACCGTTTGCGCCAAACACGATTATCAAGCAGGATCACGACGCCTCGGTCACTGCTGCGCCGGATAAGGCGGCCAAAGCCCTGGCGAAAGCGGATGACAGCATCAGGGACACTGTACTCCATAAAGGCGTTGTCAAACTCGGCACTGCGCGCCGCCACCAGTGGGTCACTTGGCACAGCAAAGGGCAGGCGAGCGATGATGAGACATTGGAGTTGCTCACCGGGAAGGTCAATCCCTTCCCAGAAAGTGCGCGTACCCAACAGCACAGCATGTTCGCTTTGGCGAAAGTTTCGCAGAAGCCGATTGCGACTACCCTGCCCATGTTGGAGCAGTGTCACCCCCATCTGTTCAAGGTCAGCGCGAATGGCGTCGGCTGTGGTTTTGAGGTGGGCATAGCTGGTGAAGAGGACGAGGGTGCGACCACCGAGTGTCTCCACCGCATCGAGAATCGCATCTTCGACTGCATGCTGATAGTTGCGGTGATTGGGGGCTACCAAGTCACTGGGCATACAGAGCAGCACATTGTCTTTGTATTGAAAAGGGCTGGGCACAGTGGCGACATTGGCATCCCGCAACCCCAGACGCTCTTGCAGAAAGCCAAAGCTACCGTCACCCGTACTCAACGTGGCTCCCGTCAAAATAAGTGTGCGTTGTTGATGGACAAATTGGGTTTGCAGGGCATCGTTGACATAAAGCGGGGCCGTGACTAAGTTGACATCAGGTGGTTTATGGTTATCCTCTCCCCAGTTACTACGCGGTTCAACCTCTAACCAAGTCACAGCGTTTTGGCTCTCGCCTGTATTCTCCTGCAAAATAATGCTATCAAGCTGTGTGTGTAGCTCATCAACCTGCTGCGTAATCCCCTGTAAATCGCGCATAATCAGACTATGCCCATCCTGTCGCCACCATTGGCTCTGGTCAAGCGTTTGCAAACATTGACGTAGGGCATCTCCTTGTGCGACAAAGCGTTGTGAAATCTGTTCCCAAATAATCTCGATTTCACTCCACATCGGCTGCGACCGAACCCGCCCGTCCAGCGCAATGCGTTGTGCATAGGTGCTATCGGGGTTGACGCCCAGATAAGCAAAGGTAAAGTCCTGTAGATAGCGCGCAAAATCCTGCAAGGCCACCGCAATTTGCTGGCTGAGCGTGCCGATGGGTCGAACCATCTCGGCCTCTAACCCTGTTTCTTCCATGCGATTTTGTATAGTTTGTAGAAAGAGACTACGTGGCTTGATACGACTGAGTAGTGACTGGATGCGCAGCCACTCGGCTCGGTAAGCCCACTGGTCTGTGGCAACATCTTCAAGGTGGTGGGCTTCGTCGATGATCACATGTTGGTAGGGCGGCAGCACATGTCCCTGACTGGCGAGATCGGCCATAAGGAGCGCGTGGTTAACGACAACAATGTTGGCGACTTCTGCGCGTTGACGGGCTTCCCAGAAAAAATCGTGAGTACGCATATCGCGATTGTTGGGGTTCAAATGCGCATCTGGACTCATGCACCGCTCCTGTGTACACAGCACAGAGTCAGAGCAGATATGCTGCCAAATCATCTTCTCGCCCTTGCCCCGCAATGAAAGCGTACTAACATCGCCATCATCGGTGGTCAAGAGCCAGATGAGTACCTTTGCCAGCACCCGCAACTCTGCAACCGTCAGTTCATGGCTGGTGCGCCATGCATGAAGCTGGCGTAGACAAAGATAGTTGCCTCGCCCTTTGAGTACAGCCGCAGTGAGTGAGCGAGCGTCTATCTCCAAAACAGAGTCTAAAACAGACTGTGCCTGTGGAATATCCTTGCCCATCAGCTGCTCTTGGAGAGCAATTGTGTTGGTGGCGATGACGACGCGCTGTTGGTTTTGCAAACTCCAGCGTAGGGCTGGCAGGCAGTATGCCAAGCTCTTGCCCGTGCCTGTCCCCGCCTCAACCAGCAGGTGGTCGCCTTGGTTCAATGCGTGAATCACGCGCAAGGCCATATCCACTTGTCCAGCGCGCATTTCATATTGCTCATCTGCATCAGTCATCAACCGAGCCAATGGACCTGTCGCCGCAAAGAGGTCGGCAATTGTTTCGGTCGCAATGGGCTGCAAGGTGGGTTCCTCATCCTCCAGAACAGGTGGCGAGGTAAATGATGCAGCTAGCGGACTGGGCGGTGTCGCTGTTTGTGTGTCCTCAGCAGTTTGCGCTGCCCCTTCAAAGAGTAACAGCGGTGGCCAGCGAACCTCATCCATATGTTGGCTGCTCTCTAAAATTTGCGTGATTGTATTGTGGGGCAGTTCATTGGCGCGTTGTTCACACAACATGAGCAATTGTGCCGTTGCCTCGGCGTCATCCAACGCTCGGTGCGCATCGACCAGTGGAATATCCATCACACGGCAAAGCTCGCCCAAATTATAGCTGGCAAGCCCTGGAAAAAACATCGTTGCTAGTTCTACAGTGTCCAAGGCTGGGCGACGAAAGTCGATGCCATTGTGTCGCAGAAAGCCAAGGTCAAAGCCTGCATTATGAGCGACGACGGCAGTGACATCTCTGCGCACAAAGTCGAGTAGTTCGGCTGTCACTTGGGTGATGGTGGGCGCATTGGCAACATCCTCGGGACGAATGCCTGTTAGTTGTTGAATGAAGGCTGGCAGCTTACGGCGCGGATTGACAAAGGTGACAAAGCGGTCAAGAATTTGATCACCCTGAAACAGCACTGCCCCAATCTCAATGATGGCATCACGTTCCGGACTCAGCCCTGTTGTTTCGAGATCAATAGCGACATATTTATTAGGTGTTTGATATTGCCTAGCAGCTTGCGTATCAAAAAGACTTTTCATACGGGTTATTATAGTGTAGAGAGGCTTAAATGGTCCAATAGCGCGACAAAGGGGCAAAACTTCGTAAAATTCAAACCGTATTACGGTTATCTTACAACATTCATTAACAATGATTATAACGAACAGTTCCTACGCTTGCATGTACGTTACGGTACATAACCGCTGATTTTGTCGAAAAAAAGAGAGTCTCATAGCTAGTATGCTCGCTGACATCACCCACTTACGGGCTATGTTAATGTTCATGCCACTTGAATTGAATTCTATTGCGTTAAATGGAAAGGATGACTTATCATGACGATAAAGCAAGCAACAATCACACCTGAAAAACCTATTGAAAATACATCATTTGATCAGATAGCGATGCCGCCATCTGTTTCGCCCAAGGGCAATGGCGCATCGGCGTACAGCACAAACGGCCATCACAATGGCAATGGTGCATCCGCCCCCAACGTGTCTAATGTAGAACCTGACGTGGCCCCACTTTCATCAACCGAATCCCGCTTTGACATGGTACAGATGACACAATTGTTGGATGGGGAACATGCGGAATTACGCAACCGTGTGCGGCAGATTCTCTCCAACCCGTATTTTGCTCATCGCCCCATGAACGACTATCAGCCCTACTTGCAGGCATATCGAGAACGCATCTATGAATGGTGTCAGTATCTTGCCAAAGAGGGGCTGGGTGCGCTTGCATTCCCTAAAAGTTGTGGTGGGCAGGAAGACAGCTTTCAATATATGATTGCGATGGAGATGCTCAGTTACCATGACTTGAGTTTAGTGATCAAATTTGGTGTTCATTTTGGCCTGTGTGGGGGCAGCATCCAGAACTTAGGCACTGACTATCACCACCAGAAATATCTCTGTGATATTGGCTCGCTGGCCCTTCCCGGCTGTTTTGCCATGACTGAACTGGGGCATGGCTCTAATGTGCGTGGTATCTTGACGACAGCGCACTACGACTGTGACACCCAAGAGTTTATCATTCATACACCTGTCCACGCGGCACACAAAGAATACATTGGCAATGCTGCCATGCATGCCCAGATTGCGACCGTTTTTGCGCAGCTGACGATTGATGATGCGCATTATGGGGTCAACGCCTTTGTCGTGCGCATCCGTGATGAGCATGGGAACGTTATGCCCGGTGTGCGTATTGAAGATTCAGGTGAAAAGATGGGGCTAAATGGTGTGGACAATGGTCGCATTTGGTTTGACCATGTGCGCATCCCGCGTGAAGAACTGCTCAACCGCTTTGGTGAAGTGACAGCAGACGGGCAATACATCACGCCCATCGAAAGCGAGTCACGCCGCTTCTTTACCATGATCGGGACGTTGGTCGCAGGACGTATGGGCATCGCCGCTTCTGCCCTGAGTGCGGCCAAGTTGGGGCTTGCCATTGCCATCCGCTTCGCCGCCCAGCGTCGGCAATTTGGCGAAGAGGAAGAGACCTTGATTCTCGACTACCAGACGCATCAACGCCGTCTCATGCCGCTGCTGGCGAATGCCTATGCGCTTGATTTTGCGGTCAAGTATATCGCCCGCGAGTATCAGCAGCGTGATGAAGAGGAAGATAGCCGCGAGATTGAGGCATTGGCAGCGGGCATCAAAGCCTTTAGTACATGGAATACGACCGATACGCTCCAAACCTGTCGTGAAGCCTGTGGGGGGCAGGGTTACTTGGCCGTTAATCGCTTCGCCGCGATGAAAGCTGATACCGATATCTACACCACCTTCGAGGGTGACAACACCGTCCTCATGCAGCTTGTTGCCAAAGCCTGTCTCTCGCAGTTCAAGCAGCAGTTTAACGACATGAACTTGGGTGGCTTTATTCGTCATATTGCCGAGCAAGTTACCACCACCGTGACCGAACTCAACCCCATCACAACACGCAACACTGACTCTGCCCATCTGCATGATAGCCAGTTCCACCTGAGTGCCTTCCAATACCGTGAGCAGAGCATCCTTGCCTCTGCTGCCCGCCGTCTACGCGCTCGTGTCACACGCGGCATGGACCCACAGGATGCCATGATCGAATGCCAGCAGCATCTGGTCGAGCTTGCACATGCCTATGTCGAACGTATCATCTTGACACAGTTTGTGGAGGGTGTCGACGCCTGTGAAAGTCCAGAGATCAAGCAGACATTGAAGATGTTGTGTGACCTCTTTGCCCTTTCACACATGGAGAAGAACAAGGGCTGGTATCTGGAAAGTGGCTATATGGAAGGTGTGAAAACCAAAGCCATCCGCCGTGAAGTGGATGGACTCTGTGGTGAGGTACGCATTGATGCCGTTGATCTCGTAGACGCCTTTGCCATCCCTGCGCAAAGCCTGGCTGCTCCCATTGCGTTTGCCGGATTCGGGGAAAACAGTGATTAGTGAACAGTGAACAGTGATTAGTGGTTAGTGGTTAGTGTATTTAGCTCTTCACCAATCACTTTCAACTGTTCACTTTCAACTACCCACTTTCAACTACCCACTTTCAAACTATCCACTAAATATGTTGATAAGGTTGGGGATAATCCGATATATTGGGGATAAGTGGGGTGGGTACGCGTGATCTAGTATTAATAGAGTATTAACGGTGTAATCAGGGCGTAGGCATCCCGCCTCTATCACTGGTTACATAGCCTGCTTATTTTTTTGCTCCATCCTACTCGCACGATTTACTGAACTGATATAATTTAACTTATATTTAGCATTGTTTAACTTTCCAATAACCTATGCACACACGAGAGCCAGTATACTCAATGCTGTTCTGATGTATTTAGGTCTGTACGCCAGCTGGATATAGGGTTGTTG
>JBCCFC010000244.1:0-13155 GCA_039029935.1 Chloroflexota bacterium | reverse complement strand
ATCGGTGTTCTGACCTATCTAACTGCTGCTATCACGTAGCCCTCTGTTAGCTCCTTGTCTGTGGATAAAACACCATAGATTTAGGAACTATTTTTGTTCGAGAATAAATCTCATCTCCAAAATACAGATTAGAGCATACCATAGATGGATTGCCGCTGTCAACCCCTGATTAAAAAGAAACATGCCATATCAATATACCTATGGCTTGCAGAACGTAAGCTTGCAGAACGTAAGGATATCAATTACAGCTACCTTTAGTTTGCAAATTTTGGGGAATCCCATTACATTTATGAGAAACGTATAAAATCATTGATGGTGTAACATACCACATTAATTGAAGTCATGTTTATGAATTTTTTCCAAAAAACATTACGAACTCGTTTGAGTATATATTTCTTGCTTCTCTCCATCATCCCTTTATTATGCATCAGTTTATTAGGCTATTGGCAAGGCCGAACCCTGTTGTTGCGCAGCAACCGCGCACAGCTTGAAACGGCAGCATTGTTGAAAGAACACCAGATTAACACATGGATTGATGATAATGTGCAATTTGTCAATCTGCTGGTGCAATCGCCGTTGTTGCTTGGTGGGTTAGCCACAATTGTTTACGCAGAAAGCACAACGGCAGATTATAGCCAAGAGCATCGGTTATTGCGTGACTATCTGGCGAGTGTGTTGCAAGATACTGAAGGCATTTTGGCACTCTCTATTTTGGATGGTGAGAATGGCAACGTACTTGTCTCCACAAATCTGGCGCGTGAAGGGGTTTCTCACGCAGGCGACACCTTTTTTATTGAAGGACGCCAGCGACGCTATATCCAAAATGTCCATTTTTCATCAACGCATAATTATGTCAGCATTACCATTGCTGACCCTCTGCTTACCGATGCAGGCAAATTGATGGGTGTTTTGGTTGCGGATTTAGACCTCGTCCGTCTTGATAGTATTTTGACCCAGGGAGACACGGGGCTGGGTGAGAGTAGCGATATCTATTTGGTGGATAGTTCCAATGTCTTTATCTCACAACTACTGGATGAAGGCATCAATGGCAATGATGCTGCGACTAGCATCAATACAGCGAGCATCAATACTGAGGGGATCAGATTGGCATTGTCTGGCGAAAATGGTAGTGGGCTCTATGAAAACTATCGTGGTGTTCCTGTGGTCGGAGCCTATCGTTGGCTAGAAGACCAAGAGATGGCGTTGCTGGTGGAAGTGGCACAGGACGAAGCACTAGCACCCATTAATCAACTTTTTATCCTCCTTTCTTCATCTGCTATCCTGGTCCTTGGCACAGTTTTGATATTGGTGTATTTGATTTCGCGTCAAGTTTCGCGCCCCATTGTTGCCATCGCCAAGGCCGCTGTCAAGGTTGCCAGCGGTGACTTGGACCAGCAAGTGCAGGTACACAGCCATGACGAGATTGGTGATCTGGCCGATGCATTCAACCACATGACCGATGATCTCAGACGACTCTATACCAATCTGGAAAAGCAAGTGATGGAGCGGACGCACAGCTTGCAGCAGGTGATCCACGACAATGAGCAACTGTTGGCCGATCTCCAAGAGCAAGCGACAGAACTGGTGTCCGCAAAAGAGCAGGCCGAGGCCGCAAGCAAAGCCAAGACGGGCTTCCTTGCAAACATGAGCCATGAGATTCGCACACCCATGAATGGTGTCATGGGGATGACCAACTTGTTGTTAGATACGCCGCTGAATGACGAGCAGACTGATTTTGTGGAAACCATTCAAAAGAGCGGCGAATCGCTCTTGGTTGTCATCAATGAGATATTGGACTTTTCCAAGATTGAAGCAGGCAAGATGGTGCTGGAGGTTGAACCCTTTGATTTTAGCCAGTGTGTCGAGGATATCATGGACTTGATGACACCGACGGCTGTTGAAAAGGGCATTGAACTAGCCTACTTTATCGATCCAAACGTGCCACGCACTGTCGAGGGTGATGCCGCACGATTGCGACAGATTTTGATCAACCTTATTTCCAACGCACTCAAATTTACACCCAAGGGGCAAGTGTTTCTGTCGATTCAAAGCCAAGCCCAACTCGATGAATATGAGGGGGATGAGGCCTATGATCCCGGCAATTATTACGAGATTCAATTTTCGCTGCAAGACACAGGGATTGGTATTCCTGAAGATAAACTCAACGACTTGTTTGATGCCTTTAGCCAAGTGGATGCATCGACAACACGCAAATATGGTGGCACGGGGCTGGGGCTGACCATCAGCAAACGGCTGGCGGAGTTGATGGGTGGCGAGATGTATGCCGAGAGTGAGTTGGATGTAGGCTCTACGTTTTACTTCACCATTCTGGTCCATGCACCACAACAAGAATCCCATGCACAGGATGGACAGAAAAAAACCACATTGAATGCATGGCATCAGTCTCATCAACTTCTACAAAGTCGAACCATTCTCGTGATTGCTTCGCAACAACTCACCCATGACATTATCGGACAATACGCCATCCACTGGGGCATGACCATCTATTGCACAGAAACCATTCTTTATGCATTAGAGATTATTGATAAAAGCCCACGGGTCGATCTGGTCTTTTTTGACTATCAGGACATTGAGGAGCAGATTGACCAACCGCATGCCGTTGAACTGCTCGACCATCTCCAACAGAGGACCAATGCCATCTTTATTGGTCTTCTCCCCCACAGGACCAAATCGCTCACGCTTGATCTACACTTTTCACTGACTGGGCTGCTCCACAAACCCATTAAGCCAGCCGAACTGCACCATCTTCTCTTGGAGCAACTGACGGACATTCAAAAGACACAGGCATCCAAACCCAAAACAACACTCTTTGATGAAACAATGGCTCTCGAACACCCGCTGAACCTTTTATTGGCCGAGGATAACATTGTCAATCAAAAAGTAGCGCATCGACTGCTGACAAGACTTGGCTATCATGTGGACATTGCCGCCAATGGTCAAGAGGCACTAGAGATGGCGCAAAGGAGAGGGGCAGGGCATCCATACGACCTGATTTTGATGGATGTGCATATGCCAGAGATGGATGGACTGGACGCCACCAAACAGATTCGCCAGACACTGCCGGATGCGATACAGCCACGCATCATCGCCATGACCGCTGCTGCCATGCCCGAGGATCGCCGGCTTTGTCTGGAGGCGGGGATGAATGATTTTCTCTTCAAGCCTTTCAAGGTTGCGGCCTTGGTTGATATCTTACAGGCAACCACGCCACTAACAGCATAATGACAGCAAAAAAAATAAATTCTTCTGTTATACTGAAATCAAGCAAGTTAAGCACAATTTTAAACAAGCAAAGAGTGACAAGTTTTAGGTAGCAGAGGAAACAGACATGAACAATCAATTCACCAACACAACAAAATTAGCAGCAGTCGCCATCCTTTTCATCCTCATCCAAGTCCTGAGTACAACTGTCTGTTTTGCGAGCAACGCTGACAACAACACTGGCGACAACGCTGTCGCAACCATCAGCGGTACAGTTTGGAACGACGAGAATGGCAACCAAATTCATGAGTTGATGGAAGCAACAATGGCTGGTGTCACAGTCTCTATCAAAAACTTGAACACACATGACATTATCACAACGCAGACCGATGAGTATGGCAATTTCATTATGAGTGGTCTGGCATACGGTCTTTACATGGTTAGCTGCGACGATGGCAACGCAACCACAGACAGCCGTGTGGTTGAACTAAGCGAAGTGAACGGCACAGGTATCCTGAACTTTGGCATCAACACTGGCGAGACAAACATGGAAGCCGCAGATGTCGAGATGATGTTGCTCACATCACCAGCACCAACAGTTGTGGACCAACCAGTAGTTTTGGACCAAGTTGTGTTCAATATTTTCCTGCCAGTTGTGAACAACTAACTTCTGCGAAACACCAAAAACATATCAATATAAACTCGCCTAATGGCGAGTTTTTTATTGCAAGACTTTAAGAAACCCTATCCTTTTTTCTCTGAAAATCCTCTGTGTTCTCTGCGCGCTCTGCGGTTTGTCCATCTAAATTGCACCATATCGCTGCACAACAATCGCTGCTTGTTCCGCACCACATCGCAAGGCATCCACAATCGGTGCGCCATCTGCATAGGCAACCGTAAACGCTGCCTGAAATGCATCGCCACACCCCGTGGAGTCAGTAGCCGCGGGTACAGGGATGGCGGGTTGGAAGAGAGGCTGTCCATCGAGCAAGGCAATACTACCGGCTGCACCCATCGTAATCACAAACAAGCCCTCGAACCGCTTGCTCAAGGGCAACAACGTCTCAACTGTCGCTTGGTCGCCGCTGATAAAGACAAGGTCCAACGGCGCAAACAGTGTCAACAACGCATCACCACCATCACCATAGGCTTGAGCGTACTTAGCCCATCCACCCACATCCACCACCGCCAACCCTGCAAAAGCCACATCACCCACTGGGCGATTGATGAGCATCGCCGGGTTGGTGCGGTCAAAACGAAAAACGAGAATATCATGTTCATGGATAAAGGCTATATCCGAATCATCAAGGTGTAGCGCACCTAATGCGTTGTGATGATAGCCACCAGCAGGGAAAATGCGTTCCCCCTCTGGTGTGACGGTGATGTCAATGCTCGCAGTTTCACCTTCAACAACCTTGAGATGCGATGCATCCACCCCTTCCGCTGACAACATGGATAACACCCGATGCCCACCTACATCCGTCCCAACACAGCTAATCAGCGACACCACATCCGCACCCGAACGTTTGGCGTGAACTGCAAAGTTGAGCGAAATACCGCCTACAAAGGTTTGGTTGAGGTCGAGATAGTGATCAATGGTAATTTCACCGATAGAAACAATTTTCATGCGTTACAACCTTGTTGCTCGTTCGTCATCAATAAATGAGATATGTCTCTCATCACACGCCAGCCTACCCATACATGAAGACCCGTGGCAAATTTGTGAATTGTTGAATTGTTGAATTGCTGAATGATTAATTATTGGTAAGACCAACTATTGAGCCATCCCAAAACGAACAGTATCGTAGGAACGCTCAGATATTGAGTTGGTACGCTCATTAACAATTCACAAATTCAACAATTCACAAATTCAACAATTAATTCGCCTTCGTTACCCAGTCAAATAAGCATTCATTCGGGTCACAGCCAACTCTGGATCACGCAGCAACCCAGCTTGGTCTGCCAGCATAAACAATTCCGCCAAATGTTCACGTGAACGCGATGTCTCCTGCGCACCGACCATTTTGAAATGATCCTGATGACCGTTGAGATAGGCCAAAAAGACGATGCCTGTTTTATAGTGAAAGGTTGGCGTCTGGAAAATGTGGCGCGAGAGTGGGACCGTTGGCTCCATCAGCGTGTTATAGCGTTCAATGTCATCCTCATCCAGTGCATGGAAAGCGGCAGCGGCAACAGGCGCAATAGCATCAAAAATACCCAGTAGCGCATGGCTATAGCCCTGTTCATCGCCCAAAATCAGCGACGGATAGTTAAAGTCATCGCCCGTATACATCTTGACTGATGCGGGTAGACGGCGGCGCAGGTCAATCTCGCGTTGATCATCCAAGAGCGAGAGTTTGATACCGTCGATTTTAGCCTCATTCTCAGCGATGATGGCAAGACAGGTATCGGTGGCGGCATCAAGATCACTTGACCCCCAATAACCTGCCAGTTGTGGATCAAACATGTCCCCAAGCCAGTGGAGAATGACAGGATGCTGAATTTGAGAGAGGATGTGGCCGTAGACACGTGCATAGTCATCGGGATTTTTGCCCACAGCCGCAAGCGCACGGCTCGCCATGAGAATGATACGCCCGCCCGTATGCTCGACAAATTCAACCTGTTCCTCATAAGCGGCGATAACATCATCAATGCTCAGGCTAGGGTCAGGCAAAATATGGTCCGTCCCTGCGCCACAGGCGATGCCACCGTTGACAGACTTGGCGGCACTGACCGAGCGACTGATTAGTTCTTGGCTGGCGGTCCAGTCCAAGCCCATGCCCCGCTGTGCCGTGTCCATCGCCTCGGCCACAGAAAAGCCCAAGTCCCAGAGATGATGGCGATAAGCCAATGTTGCATCCCAGTCAATCTGCGCAGGCTTGTCTGTATTCGTATGATCAGCGTTGGGGTCGGCGACAACATGGACCGCAGCAAAGGCAATGCGGCTTTCAAAAGATTGTTGTATGCTATCAAAAGTGAGCGGTTCACGCAGTGTATAACGTTTTGTCTGATTTGGTTCAAATGGCAAATCAAGTGTATAGTTGTCCATTGATGTAAAATCCTATCGCTCATATCAAAAAAGTGTGCAAACCAATGATTTCACTGCCAGTAAATTATTGCGTTTGCACACTTACTGAATATGAGCCAATGCTATCTGTTTAGCGTTCTTGGTAGTGAAACCAAGCGTTAAAAGGTCAAAAAGTTCATGAGGGTATTTTAACTCAGAGGATAAGGGCAAACAAATGTCACAGAAGTATACGATCCAACTTGGTTCGCCATACACAAAACAAGAAATCATCGACGCCTTTGCGATCCAATTTGACGCAATTCATACATTTTTTTGTGATATCCCCCATATGGGTGAGACAGGCGATGAGCCATCTGTGTTTTTTAGTGCCCCCGTAGAAATTTGGTCGCCAGCAGATAACCTTGTACATTTGATCATCTCATGTAGCTCTGTTATTCAAGGCTTGACTGTCCCTAAAGTGGCACTGCGGATGCGTTTTGGCAAGGCCAAACACGAATCAACAACATTGGTCAAGGTACGTACTCAATATACAGATATAGCTTTGGCGGGTGGTGGTGTTGCCCCGGCCCAATACATTCCACAGGTGAAGGAAGTATCCGCTACTGAACGTACACGGATTCTGGCAAAATGGCAGGAAAAAGGCGTGGCAATGGGCAAGGCTGTTAACAAATGGAGCGAAGAAGAACTGGATGCCTATGTATTGCCACATCCGTTACTGGGCAAGATGACTGTGCGCGAAATTCTGTTTTTCACGCTCTATCATAACATGCATCATGTCAACGATGTCCAACGATTACTCAACCAGCCTGAAGTTGAATGGTTTGAAGGGGTTTTATAAATATAGTATATGGTAAAGACAAGACTTGCCTCTACCATAGAAATAGACAAATGAGGATAAATAATTATGACAATTCACAAATTTTCTCGTAAATTGAACAAAGTCACCGCAACCGTCTATGCACTTCTCTGTATGGCAACATTGCTGCTTTCGAGTTGTCAGTTGCCAGCAGAGTGGCCGCAAACATTAACCGTTGAGTCAACATCCCAAGCAATATCACAGTCACCGGAGCCTGTTGCAACTGATTTAGACCAACAGGTTCACGCACTCATTGACCTGCATGGGTTGACAGGCGATCCTAGTATGGGGCGTGACCTGCCAAGCATTGAGAGCGACCTTGCCCAGCTTGGCAAAAAGCTCTTTTTTACCAAGGCATTGGGGGGTGATATGGATGTCGCTTGTGCGTCATGCCATTTACCCACCTTGGGCGGTGGCGATGGGCTATCGTTATCTATCGGTACAGGGGCCATCGACCCAGATGTTGTCGGTCCATCACGTACCCACCTCAGCGGTCATCCCAACGTCCCACGCAATGCACCGACCACCTTTAACATCGCCCTGTGGGACAAAGTGCTTTTCCACGATGGACGTGTCGAAAGTTTGGGCAAAACGCCGGGCATGAATGGCGGTGATGACATGGGTATCCGCACACCCGATTCGATTTTTGGGATTGCCGACCCCAACGCAGGTGACAATCTCGTCATTGCCCAAAGTCGTTTCCCCGTAACCTCGCAGGAGGAAATGCTGGGCGAAGAGTTTGCTGCTGATAACCGTGATAATCAGGCAATTCGCAATCAGCTTGCAGCGCGCTTAAATGGTGAACTGGATGAGGTGACAAATCGCTATGATGCCACACCGCTGGTCAACAGTGCTATCTGGCAACAGGAGTTCTCGACTGTCTTTGATGCGTTAGATGGCTACGCAGACCACCCTGCGTACATCACCGAAATGCGTATTGCGCAGGCCCTTGCCGCCTATGAGCGCTCACAAATTTTTGTCGATACACCATGGAGCACCTACATCAACGGCAGCTATGATGCCATCAGCGAAGAGGCCAAGCGCGGTGCAGTTCTGTTCTATGAAACTATCGAGAATGGTGGTGCTAACTGCGCAAGCTGTCACACGGGCGATTTCTTTACCGACGAGGGCTTCCATGTGCTGGCAATTCCCCAAGTGGGCCCCGGAAAAGAGGATGAAAGCGAGAGTGGTGCCGACTTTGGCCGTTTCCGTCAGACACGCCATCCCGACGATCTCTACGCCTTCCGTACCCCATCGCTGCTCAATGTCGAAGTCACAGGCCCTTATGGTCATGACGGCGCCTGCACCACGCTCGAAGCCATTGTACGCTATCACCTAGACCCATCCACAGCAATGGAAGAGTTTGATTGGTATCAACTCGATAGCAGCATTCAAATCGAATACGCCTTTGCCAACACCTATGATGCCTTGGACAAGCTAGAGCAGAACCGCGCAATGGGTATCCCAACCATCGAGAACGTCTCGCTCACCGACAGTGAAATTGATGATCTTATCGCCTTCCTGCATACGTTGACCGATCCATGTGTCAAGGATGAGAACTGTCTAAGTCCTTGGATGCCAGAGCATGAGGATATGGAGTCGTTCCGGTTGTTGGCGGCAACACAGTAGAGGTTGAGAAGGTATAGGGGCTATCACCTCGACAGCTCCTATCGCCATCACCTCAGCAACACCTCTAACGCGTTCGCCAGGCATGGCATCACACATCTGCGTATCGCCATTTTCACTGCGAAGCACAGGTGGGGCGTACAAAGAAAGATACGTTCATTGTGATAGAGTAAGTCGAGTTGCCCAAGAAAAGTGGTGGTCCACGTTACAGAATAACAGCGACACAGTTATAGGGATATTGTTATGATTGAATAGTACAGGCTATGTCGCTAGCTTTACATGTGGATATTGAAGAATCTTTTTATCCATTGTCAGTAAAGGTAGATCATATACCCTTGCTGTGGCAACAAGAATCTGGTCTGCTGGATCACGATGAAATGCACCAGGTAAAACTGTCGATTCCACTGCAATTTGTGGCGTTAGGTCCAGCAACTCAACGTGTGGGTGCTTCAACGATGCATCAATCCACTCGGATACAGATACGGAAAATGCCCATCGTCCTAACGAAACGAGCTTTGCGACCTCCCAACATGAGATAATGCTAATGCCAATTCCATGCGATAGATGAGATAGCAAGATTTGTTTCGTTTTAGCGGAAAGACGAGCATCTTTTGTCATCCACCATATCCAAATATGTGTATCAATCAGAATCATTGGTACACTTCCCAGTCATCTACCGCAACAGGTTCAAAAGGATCGTCACATTTAATCAGTGTACCCGCCATAGGGTAATCATAGTCGTCAACCACCGTTTCTAAAGAGTCAGTTGTTTCATCTATTGTCGGTACGATGGCTAACATTCGTTGGCGGACATATTGGATAAACCAAGAAAGAAGCTGCAACTGATCTTTAAACTCTAACTGTCGAATATTATTTTCAATTTGTAAAACAGTCATTCCCCATCCTCTCCATCCACACCACAAAATACAAGATGTTATCGTAACACATCCTAAATTTTCGCAAAAATATCAACACTCATCTTCAAAAACGCGAGTACACCACATTTGAACAAAAAATCCATCAATTTAAAATTAGTTGAGGAATTCTGCTTTATTTCGTGTTTATATGTTGAGGGAAGCCAGTATCCTGCCAACAAACCGTTGTGTGGAGTGCTGATCTATGCCCATCAATCTATCAGGAGCGAAACAAGGAGCAGACATCGTGCCAGCCATCAAAGCAGTCATTCGTTTATGTATCATCGCCATTCTTTGTATTCTGTTAGGGGATGCACCTGATGAGTTTGTATACGCGCAGAGTCAGCCAATTCAACCTGCTACGACAGCACCACCACCGTTGTCATTTAGGTGTGCTAATTTTGCAACCTCTATCGAAAGGTATACCAATTCATCTATTTGTGTTAGCGGTTATGTTTATTATGAAGGACAACCTGTTGTCGATGCGGAAGTAGTTGTCACGGACTCGCACGGCAACCAAGGAATCATCAGAACCCACTTTTTATATGACGAGGCATCTGAGCAAGGATATCCGTATTTTAGCGGGACTCTAGATCATCAGCCATTTAATATTCGTTCAGGCGATTTAATCACGATAATGGCGTCGTATAATGGTATCACCAAAACGGAGCAGTTTCGAGCCAGACCGGGCAATAGACAAATTGATATTGTTTTGCCAACAACACAATCAGATGTCGATACATTGCCCATCGCAACAATCAGTTATATCAACGCCAAAGATATACAACCATCCCAAGCGATTTATGTTGAAGGGCGAGGGGCCGATGCCGACAGTACAGATCGGATTGTCGCACGTCGCTGGATGGTCGGGGATGCACTCCTAAGTGAAGCCGAGAGCGTCTGGTTATCTCCGAAGCTATTCCCAGTGGGCAAACAGATACTCACATATTCTGTTAAAGATGATGAGGGCAATTGGTCTCTTCCTGTACAACAAATTCTCTATATTCGTGGCGACGAATCGACATCGCTATACAATTTATCCGAGTCGAATGAACCCGAATACAAAACCGGGGCGTTTATCATTGTTTCAGGTGGTTTACAACCGAATGATCCGCTACAATCCACGATTAATAAAACAGCCCAAGCGATGTTTGAACTTATTCATGGCAAAGGAGTTTCAGAGGAAGCCATTTACTTTTTGGCAACTGACAATACGCTTAAGGGGTATGATTCGTCTGCAACCCTTGATAATGTAGAATATGCAATTACCCACTGGGCAATAGATCACGTCATCCAATCGCAGCTATTAACAATTTATATGATTGGGCATGGTGAGCGAGATGCCTTTGCTGTCGATAGAGCAACAAACGAGGTCTTGACATCAACACAATTAGATGATTGGCTGGTAGAATTACAAAAATCAGTGCCGACCCTGAGAAGTCATATCATCATTGAGGCACCTCATTCCGGCAGTTTTATTGAAACCCCTCGAAGCGTAAGTCGAGTTAATCGCATGGTCATCACCTCGTCCCATTCAGATTACAATCTCTATACCTTCCGTGATGGTGCATATTTTAGCGAGTTGCTGATGATGAAATTAATGCAAGAGTTTGACTGGGCAGAAAGCTTTAACATGACCGCCAATGTCATGAAGATTTTATCGCCTTCGCAGACTCCTTGGATTGATGCCGATGGCTACGGGGTTCCCAATGAGGCACAGGATATGATGATTGCATCGAAATATAGCTTTATCTTTCCTAGTGAGATTTCTGATATAGTACCAACAGCACCAGAACCCACTCCTACGCCAAAACCACCTACCGAAACACCTGAATTCAATTTTGATGGCCCCGTATATCATCTGCCACAAGATTTTGTAACAAGTGATTATGAAGACCAAAACCATATTATCAAGATACCCATTGTCTATAACAGCAACGGGCACGATGTATCAAGCTCGACATTTGGCCTAAAGTTTGATAATGAGATTTTGTCATATAGCGTAGAAAGCAGAGTGCCATTTACTCTACCATCGAGCTTTTTCGGTAGAGAAACACTGTCAAGAAACATTTCAAATCAATTAGATGTTGTAATTATGTCAACTTTTGCAGATAGCCTAACAGACGGTGTCATAGCAGAAATTCCATTTGAGGTTCATTGTCCAACAGATTCAAATCGCTATATAGAAACAAAGATTACCTTTTCTGAAGAGCCACTACTTAGTTTTGGTTCACCCAACGGTGTTGATATTTCGGGGAATGGTGTTGATGGGACAGTTCGCATCGACTGCTACCCTCACGGCACTCAACCCATTGGTAGAGCCATTATTGTGGCTGGGCAAACCAGTAGTGCCAATTCATCTCAGGAAGTTATCAATAAAGCTGCGAAGAGAGTCTACCAACTTTTTCACAGAAATGGTTTGGCCGAAGAGGACATATATTTTCTTGCGAATGATTCTACTTTGGATGGCTATGACGCCCCCGCCACCCTAACAAGGTTGCAATATGCTCTAACTGATTGGGCAACACAACGAGTCCGCTCAGAACAAGCACTCACGCTCTATCTGGTTGATACAGGCGAGCGTGAGTCATTCAATCTGAATAAGGAAGAAGATGAAACCCTCACACCGGAACTGTTAGATGAATGGTTAACAGGACTGGAAGAACAGATTTCTGACTTAAAGATCAATATTGTGATTGAGTCATGTCAATCAGGTAGCTTCATCGATCTACCTCATAGTATCAGCAAGCCAAACCGTGTTGTCATCACCTCCGCCCATGCGGATTATGGGCCCTGTACTGCACTTGAAAACACAACTTTTACTGAGGTTTTCGTGCAAAAACTAGATGAGAACATGAGCATAGCTGACAGCTTTATTGAAGCTGGCAGTAAAATTGAGCATGAGTTTCCATTACAACAACCATGGATTGATGCAGATGGAGACAGTATCGTGAACGAACCCAACGATTATGCGCTGGCTGCTGAACGTGGCTTTGACTATCCGGGCACACTTGGAGGTAGCACCAATGAACAAGTTCAATGGACGCACTTTATCTATGCAATGGGTGACAATGATTTGCATCCATATCTTAGCGATAATGACTCTGATGGTCTGCTAGCACGACTCCAACAATTGAAGGACCAGGCGCAACCCGGTGTACAACTCGTTGTCCTTCATGACGGCCACAACGTTGGAGACTCTGCCTATTATACACTAAGTCCATCGGGACAATGGCAGGAATATCCTATGGATGAATTGCGCACAGATGACAGCCAAACATTGGCAGACTTTTTACAATGGGGATTGGAGCGTTACGATAACAGCGAATATTATGCGTTATCTATTCTTGGTCATGCCAGCGGTGTGATGGGCTTAGGACCAGATGACTCTACCGACTTAGATGCTCAAAAGGCAAGACTTACGCCACATGAAATCCGTATTGCACTCCAAAGTACCCAGCAATTGGGATACCAACATCTCCATATTGTTCATTTTGATGGCTGCTCGT
>JBCCFC010000243.1:0-13156 GCA_039029935.1 Chloroflexota bacterium | reverse complement strand
GTCAGAAGATACATGGATTGGCTGGTTGTTTTGTTTATAGGCTTTTGATTGAGTATTTTTCATAGTTTCATTCTCTTAATTAAATTCAGTACATCACCCGAATGCTCGTATAACAAAAGCATTATGTGTTAGTCCATGTTGTTAATGAATAGGCTTCACCTTAAAATAATACCTTAATTTTTTTAATTCTTAAAATTACAAAACGCCTCAATTTAGCTTACAGTTTCATCAAGTTTAACCATATACATCGTAATTGACGTAGAACTATGCCTATAAATAGCGAAATTCATAGAAAAAGCACATCATTCGTGCAATTTTTCGATATGACATCAAAATGACAGCTACTTTTTGAACGAATTGTCCCAAATGGACGTTTGAACTATAGCAAGCCTATCGCAATATGCGCATATTCGGCGGTATAGCTGTTATCATAGCGGGCATCATCATTCACATCATACACAACACCGTAGGAAACCATCACAACCAATCTAATATCTAACACCATGAGCATAACTTGACAGGGTTTGGTAAGCACAAACACTGACGAAAATTCGTCATAATAACCAACGAAACAAGGCCATTCCACAAAAATAAATACTCGCGGAGTAGGCACTCTCTAGTGCCGGATTTCTCGTGTATGACCCGCAATAGGACCCAGAGGGTACCCCGCTAACTCCGCGTTTCTATGGGTAATTTATTTTGTGGAATGGCCCAAGTCGGTATTTTCATCATGCCTACGAAGGCAGGAACCTAGCCCCGCGCTAGTAATGGAGGCAGGAATGACAATACCGAAAAAACTTAGTTAACAAGGTAGTAGAGGAATCAAGTAGCAAATCAAATGGCAACACAACATCGCAAACAAATTTCGACTGGAACAACGGAGGACCCGTCTGCGGAACAAATTCGCTCAAAGAAAATGAAGCGTCAACGGATACAAAAAACCAAAAAGTATACCGTGATGAATGTCTCTGTGGTCATTGGGGCATTGTTGTTTGTCGCCCTCTGGGGCATTCAACGCCAAGCAATGGCAACAGCAACGGAGGTCCCTTGTCTACCCGACTGTACAGGGCAGCACTTAAGCGAACTAGACATGCATGGCTCAAATTTTGTGGAAGCGGACCTTTCATGGGCAAATTTGTACAGAACAGACCTTAATAATAGCAATTTGTTTCAGACAAATTTGAGCAATAGCAATTTACGTGAAGCAGTTCTCTATCAAAGTGATTTGTCATTAGCCGTCCTCCAAAATGCAGATTTACGCTATGCAGATTTACGCCAAGCCAATCTTAAAAATGCCGATTTGCGTGGGGCTGATTTACGCAATGCGATTTTGGTGGGGGCAGATCTTCGATGGGCCAATCTCAGCGGCGCAAAGTTGGAACGAAGTCAATTGATGGATGCCGTTTTAGAAGAGGCGAACCTAAGCAATAGCCGATTGTATCGAGCAGACCTTCGTGGTGCAGATTTGAGAAGAGCGGTCTTACGGGGTGCGGACCTACGACGGACACAGTTGGACGGTGCTGATTTTCGTGACGCTGATTTGCACGAGGCATATTTAGATTAATTATGTGAGTATAAAACCTATGGACAAAATTCAACACATTATCAATCAGTTTGACCCAATTACACTCGATGAAATGAATGGCGTCTCACTGCTCAATCGAGTAGACACCAAATATATGTTGAGCATTCCCCAGTTAGGCCAAATCTTATCGAGGGTATCCAATCAATATCGTGTATTAGATATTCGGAATGTGCGGATGCAAAATTACAAGACAGTTTACTTTGATACAAGAGATTTGATGCTCTATCAACAACACCACAATGGCAAACGCAACCGCCACAAAGTGCGCATACGCAAGTATGTTGACTCTGATCTTTGTTTTTTAGAGATCAAATTTAAAAATAATCAAGGGCGCACAATCAAGAATCGAGTGCGCATCCCCGACTTTACGACGAGCTTGTCCGATGCGCTTGACGGCTTGGGTCCCTCAGATAGTTTGATTGATACAGATAACTTACCCACAGGCAATGAGTTTATGCAATCACATTTTCCACATGATGTAACAGCACTCAAACCCCAAGTAACCAATCAGTTTATGCGCATCACGTTGGTGAGTAAGAAAAATGTTGAGCGGTTAACACTCGATTTGGGCATACGATTTTGCCGTAATACTTCCGATAATGCCTCTGCCACTACTCAAAATCGGTTTTACGCAGATTTTCCGGTAGACGGCAATAGCCAGTATAATACCATAGACAACAGTCACAATCATCACCAGAGAAACAGACCGAGTCAGGGGAACAGACAGAGCCAAGGGAACAGACAGACAGAAGTTTGCTTAACAGGGCTGGCTCTGGCCGAAGTCAAACAAGCGCGTTTTTCGACAAAATCAGATTTTATTCAGCAAATGCGCTTACAGCGGCTGAATGTTGTGCCTGTTGGGTTTAGTAAGTATTGTGTTGGAGTAGCACTGACACAGCAGAATGTCAAACATAATCGGTTTAAACCAATTTTGCGACGCGCACACCAGCTTACGTGGCAATAATATATTTTATGAATGTACTCTTGGAGCTATTGCCAGGATTCGGACTCAATCTTGTCGTTGCTTTTGTAATCATACGAATTATCTACTACCAATCTTCCGGTAGCCGCCACGATTATATTTTCACGTTCTTCTCGGTGAATATTCTCATCTACTTTGTCTCGGACCTATTGCGAGATGTCCAGCTAAGTGTTGGTTTTGGGTTATTGGCGATCTTTTCAACCTTGCGTTTTCGTACATGGCCGATTCCTGTGAAGGAGATGTCTTACCTCTTCATCTGTGTATCGCTGCCCTTTATGAATACACTCTTTTTGGCAACACGTATCAGCTATGCCGAGTTGATTATTCTCAATACCGTAATTGTGATTATTATCTACATCCTCGAACAGCAATGGGGTGTACGCTTTGAATTCAAAAAGAAAGTGTTATATGAAAAAATTGAGTTGATCAAGCCCGAAAACTACCATCTGCTTTTGGCTGATCTGCGTGAGCGCACGGGCTTAAAGATTACACGCTGTGAGATTACACGCATCAATCTGTTGCAAGACACAGCGCAGCTACTTGTCTATTATGATGAAGAACCGGGGATGCCAGTACCAATAGATGACTTGGACAACCCTTATGGATTAATTGAAGATGACGACGACTACTTCTAATCAGGTAAATCAAGCAACATATCTAAATGAACCAAGCTTTAACGAGCCTGCACTCACTGCTCAGGACCGTCGCCGCACCGTACTCGTTGTGGTGATGAATAACGAAGAGGACATGCGCCGCGTCGCTTCAGAGGGGTGGTATCGTATTCCGCAACGCCGCGCACCACGTCGGATTGGCGCAGACTACCTTGCCTTCTATCAGACAGGCGCATTCAAAGGCCAACCCGAAGCACAGACCATCACCTACTATGCAGCCACACGAAAATACCGTCTGCTGACAAGAGCTGAGTTGCTGCCAGACGAGGCCGACCACGCTCGCTCCAACGAGTTCTATTTTCGCATAGACATTGGCCCGCTCCAACGACTTGCTGCCCCCATTCCAGCCACCAAGATGCGCCGCGTCACCTTTATTCACACCACAATGGAAAAGTTGCTTTCTGCCCAAGATGTGCGTGAAGTCTTCTATGAAGATGATCCCTTTGAACGGCTGTGGAAGGCCCTGCGCGACCACCGCCTGCGCCCACTCAAGAACCGCATTGTTGGTGAGGAGCCGCTGGATATTACGCTGCGCGCTCGTGGTGGTTATCTAGGCATTCGCTGCTCAGAAGACATGCAAACCAAAGAGCGGCGACTGGTTACATTGCCGGATCGCTGGGAAGTGTTGCAACTATCACCACACGAGATTGAACAGGACATGAACGCCTGTCTGCGGCGGATTGGCGCGGCGTTGCTGAATTTGGGTGGGTCTGATTTGAATTTGGGGACACCGTAGAGCAGCACCTGTAAACTACGGTGTTCATTATGGTCATTCCTGCGAAGGCAGGAATCCAGTGCGGTCAACGCTAGATTCCTGTCTTCGCAGGAATGACCATAACAGTGAATCATTTAGTTAACAAGGTCATCAGATGTTATTCAATAGATAATATTGCAGAAGAAATGATATCTACAAATTGTTCCGTGCTATGTGTCTGCACAAATTGAGCCGCTTTTGCCCTGTTGATGGATTGCTCGATATCCTTGCCCGCACCATCATAAACATCTCCGATTAATTGCTTCAACGCCTGTGCAATTTCATCCGGGTTTTGGCTATCAACTACCTTGCCCAGTTCATGTCTGCGCACCCATTCCCCCAGCAAGCCATAGCTGCTAGACAGGACAGGCTTTCCTGCGGCGGCGGCAAGCAACAACACGCCACTGCTGCCAACGTGCCGTTGGTACAGCGTTAAAACCACATCGGACATCGCAAAATAGTGAGGAATGTCCTCATCTGCGATAAACTTATCATGCAATATAATCTGTGCAAAACTGGTTTCTTGCGCCTGTTGGATAGCGGCTAGCGCTTGTTCCTGCTCTTCTTCATCCACATGACCTACCAATAGGACGGTTATCTTATTCTGTATTCTTTTTGGTAAGAGACTCAATGCCTCAAAAAGTGGATAGATGCCCTTGCGCTGATTCAGCAAACCAAAGAGCAATAGCACGACCCGCACCTCATCAATCCCAAGCGTCTGCCGATTGATGGTGGCGTGTTCAACATTACCCATACTTGGTAAATCTACAGGGTCCGGCAGGTGGCGTACGTGAGCGTTGGAATTGAGTTTTTGCAATGGATTGACAGCAAACGGGTCAAGTGTCAAAAGCGTTTTTAGTTGTCGATGACGTAATCCACTCCACCATAAACAGCGTGTGCGTACGTTGTGAATGCGTTCAGCCATCGTCGGTCGGGCAGATGCTGTACTGTTGACAAAGGTGTGGTAGTGAAATTTGGGACGAAAATAGATGCCGGAGACATGGCAAGGGAAGGGTAGATGGAGTGCCAACGATAGCTGAAATCGATCTATGTAGGGAATGAATACACGATCAACGGCTAATTTTTTGGCGTACCGACAGAGTAATTGCCACTCAACCAGTGCGTGGCGGACGAGCGAACGTTTGCTGTGCGTGTACCACGCCAGTTCATCTGTTGTAATTGGATGCCACTCAACTGAGCAAACAGTTTTGATGTCTCGTAACGTAGAGTGGTGTTTAAGAAGTCGAGGTGAAATGACAACATGTAGGCGTGTTTGCTGGTGAGGCCAGTGTTGGAGGATGTGACTGATATAGTTGGCGTGATGCCCATGAATTTCAAGATCGAATAATATCAAACGCATTTCCATGGCACTTTATTAAGCCTCCAACCGTTGCGCCTCCACCAAACGCCAATAATGTCCGCACAAGGCCATTAATTCATCGTGCTTGCCCTGTTCAACGACACGCCCACTATCCAACACCACAATGTTGTCGGCGGTTTGGATGGTGGACAGTCGATGCGCAATCACAATCATTGTTCGTTCCTGCCGAAATGTTTCTATTGCCAGTTGGAATAATTGTTCTGTTTCCGAATCGAGGTGGCTCGTCGCCTCGTCTAGCAGCAGCACTTGAGGATCGGTCAGGATGGCACGCGCAATGGCAATGCGTTGTTGTTGACCACCCGATAAGCGGACACCTCGATTGCCCAAGATGGTATCATAGCCCTGTGGTAATGCTTGGATAAAGTCATGTGCCTGTGCCAATTGCGCCGCTTGGATCAACTGTACCTCTGTTGCCTCTGATTTGGCAAATTGTAAATTGGCACGAACCGTATCATCCAAGATGAGTATATCTTGATGCACAACTGCAAGTGCCGTTCGCCAACTTGTCAAATCCAACTCACGGATATCTACGCCATCAATCGAGATACACCCTTCATCTACATCGTAGAGCCGAGAAATTAAATCAATCAGAGTTGACTTGCCTGCACCAGATCGCCCAACAATGGCCGTCATTTTTCCGACGTCAATATCAAAGGAAATATCTGCCAGTACATTTTCCTCATTTTGATGATAGCGAAACGTGACCTGTTTGAGCGAAATTTGTGTCGCTAACTGTGTGAATTGCCGATGCCCGTTGGAGAGGTAAGGTTTGTCCGCGCGATTGAGAAACTGCATGGTCGCTTCAAAATGGGGCGTGTAATAGACAACACGGCCATGTGCATAATTGAGTTTACTCACAGGGTCTAACAGTCGAAACCCAACCACCAAAAAGAGCGCAATTTGTCCCAACAAAATTTCTATCTGCATCGGCATCAATAGCGTTGAAACAAAAAGCAATACGGCAATGATCAGTACGGCCATTAGACTGAGTATGGGACGGATGGATTGCTCTAGCAGTCGCCCGCGGATAATGACAAGTTCGTAGATGGCAAATGTATCTTGAAATTGTTGAACCCGCTGTTTCTCTCTACGCAACAGACGAATCAACTTCATTGCCAAGAAACTCTCTGTTGTTAGCTGGCTCAGAATGCGATGATAGTGATTTTCCTCCTGCCCTGTTTTTTGAAGCGGTTGGGCAAAAAAATACAGATTAAGGGTAACAACGAGGAGCAGTAAGAAGCCCGAAATCAGTGTCAGTTGCCACGAAAGCAGGAGCAACGCCACCGTATAAATGGCTAAGGTGAAAAAATAGCCGACCATGCCGATGACTTCGCGTATCAGATGAATACTAAACCACACGTCCTGATTGAGTGCCTTAATCAGCCCACCCATACTTTGGGCATGGATAAAACGCATCTCAACATCATGAATTTGTTGAAATAATGCTTGCCGTAGATAAGATTCAGCACCAATTTGTAGCCGGATCGTCACATAGCGCACGGCAATAAGCCCTAGACTACGCACCAACGTGATGCCAACCAGCACAATTGCTATCAGACGAACTCGTTCGATGATCGTCATCTCAACAAGCCATGTGCTGATCCCAGATAAGAAGGGGACCCGATCAAGATACTCAACCGCAATCGTTGGCTCAATCAATGGGAGGATCACACCCAATCCAATGCCCTCTGTGAGGGTACTCAAAAAGGAGGTGATGATTAGCATCATGAATAACATTGGAAATCGTGCAAGGATGCCAAAAGCTTGTTGATAGATTGTGCGTTGATTGTTCAAGTTTGCTTTGGTTTGCGTAATAAAAAGGGCGAGTCCAAGACGCAGAACAATATGTTGTTCTATGTCTTGGACTCGCCCTTTTGTGTCTATATTCGCATTGTCTTATTTGGGCATGTCTTTCAATGCATTGTAGATAGGCAGTGGTCCCCAGCCAGGGTCAACAATACACCACTGCGCTTTTTCCGTGCCATTGGCAACCACGCGGAAGTTGAGGTTCCACAAAATGGCTGGTCCAACCCAACCCCATTCTTTCATCATGCGATAGGATTCAACGGTCCATGCTGCCTGCTCTTCATAGGAATTGTCATCGGCATATTTATAGCGTGGGTCCTGCGCACCACCCGCAGCCCAGCCAAATTCAGTCGGCCAGATAAGTAGATGGGATGCGCCATAGACATTGAGGATGTTGCGATAGCCTTCCATTGTGCTACGGAAACTCCATGAATGGTGTGGGCTGTCACATGCACCATTAAAGCTATTGCCATGTTTAACAATGGCCTCACAGGCTGTTTCCCATGTGTGCGATGGCGGGACGTTGTAGCCACTAGGATGTGCACCAATGCCGTCTGCATAGTTGGCAACGCCATGCTTGAACATTTCCTCTAGGTATTCAAAGTCGTCAACCGCTTTACCTGGATTCGACCCAGCAGGTGTTAATGCGCCACTGATGACAACCATGGATGGGCAGACTTCTTTGATCGCAGCATAGGAGGGCGCAAGTAGTTGCACATATTCCTGTGCGTTGAGCGGTCTGTTACCCCATTCATAATGGAGATTCTGCTCATTCCAGATTTCCATGGCCTTGACAGATGAGCCGCAATACTTCTCGGCCAAACGTCGATTAAAACTGGCAAAGGTGGCTGGGTCCTGTGGTGGCCCACCAACGCTGCCATCAAAGCCCGGTTCACGCGCCCAGTCCGGTGCATTCACAACACTCCACAACAGGCTAACACCTGCGCTATTGGCTGCGTTGACCATGCCATCTGCCGAACCAAAGTCAATCTGGCCTTTCGTGCCTTCAAAAACTCTCCACTCAATCTGCTGTTTCACCCAGCTAAAGCCCATGCCCGTGGTCATCTGCATGACCTTGCCCGCTTGGTCATTATGGACCATGTGTGCTTGGACACCATAGCCGAAATTACCACCGCCCACTGGGGCAGGCGCACTGACTATTGGTGCAGCGGCTGGCGCGGGTGTGGGTTGTGCAGGTACAGCGGTCGGTGGTGGCGGTGGTGGAGCCGTTGGTGGTGGAACATATGGGGGTGGTGTGAAGGTTGGCGTTGGCGGTGGTGGTGTAAAGGTTGGTGTTGGTGGAATAGGTGTTGGCGGCACAATAGCTACGGGGTAGTTTGACGTTGCCGCAACAACACCTATGTCACCACTTGTGGTTGCCAGTTGACCAATAATCCACCCAGACTGCCCATTGTAGTCAATCTGCCACCAATCGCCTTGCTCATTTTTTGCCGTGATCCCATAGTTTGTGTTGGCGGCAATCTGCCCCAAAATCGGATGGAGGGTGCTTGGCCCTTCACGAACATTCACAATTTGGTTGCTACGCAAGGAGGCCACGCCCGAATCCTCTATCACATTGGCAGCCGCTGTCACCTCCTCATCACGATTGGTGCGGCCAGCCGCCGTACCTGCGTTTACCAGCTCGATGCTAGCCGTTTTGGGCTGTGTCAGGGCTTGATCGTTAAAGCCTGTCAATAGTGCCTCAACACGCAGCGTGCCTTCAACATCGGGTGTGTTGAACATGATGTAGTTATCACTCAATCCTCGTTTTTCATTGACAATGAGGTTTCCATCCGGTGTGTAAATTTTGTAGACAACGTCCAACGGCGTCGAATTGACAGAGAGGCTTTCACCATTTTGGAACTGGAGCAGTGTATTCCAAATATTGGGGTCCATGTCCCCTGTGTCCGGTGCAACCAGTAGAATGTCGCGCACGTTATAGCGTTGTAAAATGCGCAGTTTGTGGTTCAGGCTGTCCGCATTCTCGATATAGACCGTGCGTTGATTGCCTTGGTCATCCATGTAATCATAGGAATAGACACCCACGGCCTCATTCCATGTTGCCTGTGACAGGATGCGTGGGTTGTTGAGAGAAACAGAAATTTGCTCGCCCTCGTCGCCCCCAGAGGCATTGATCTCGCCCAATAAGGGCAACAGCGCGGCTTGGTAGCCTTTCAGCAAGAGATAGTTGCCACTACGTTCAACGGACTGTGCAGGAATCTCAAAGCGTAGTTTCCGGCTTTCAACTTGGCTGATGGACCATGCGAGTAGCTTTTCGGATATCCCACCCGGTTCATAGGCAAGCGGATCAATGGGTGCAGGCACAAGCAATGCGTCCACAACTTCACCCAAGGCACGCCAATCATAGCCTTTGGTATCCCACATGTCCGCAGAGACAGGTGTTGGCTCGGATACTCGCACAGTCAATGTCTTTCCCGATGCATGGAGTCGCTCGGCCAGTTTGGTCATCAAATGCACAAAATCCGCCCGCGCACTCGGAACAGCATCAACACCGCGATAGTCAACAATCACACCAGGGTATCCATTGCCGACAATGGTCTGCTCAACCGAGATCAGTTGGTTGTCTTGCTGACCAGGGTCAATGAGCAGGTTGTTGACCAAATCGGTACGCACAATATCATCTTGCCAATTGCGAACAATGGGGATGGTATTGCCAGCGTTCACTGGGGCAACACCTTCCAGCGCACCGTCACCCCGCAAATATAACCCCGGTTTGGCATCATGGGTGACGATAGCGCCCTGTGGCAGTGTGCCGTCCTGCGATAGATTCAAAACAACCGATGGCACATCGGGCACAGTTTGCATTACCATAAAATCGGTGGGGACAAAATTCAACTGTGCTTCGATAATATCGTCATTCACCAAAACTCGGCTCGGAATATAGGTCCAATTGCCGCCTGTTTCTGTGGGCGCCCAGCCATACAATGCAAGGGTTTCATAGGGCAGACTATCGTTGGGGATCGGAATATTGATATAGCTGCCGTCTGGTTCGAGTCCTTGGATTTCAATGTGGTAGAATGGACTTTTGGGAACAAGATAATTGGGCAGACTGCTGGCTGCATCAAAAACAAGACTACCACCTCGACCGCTGATAAAGTCGATCTGAGGGGTACTTTCGATGGCTGCCAAGAAAGTGGTTTGGACATTTTCGGCAGAAAAGTTGATTAAGGTTCCATCAGAATCAGCCAATACCCCACCCGTTGGTGTGATGCGTGTGTATGTCAATGATTGTAGTGTGTCGAGCAGGCTGATGGGGGGCAAGAGCAAGACGAGGATCAATAACGCTGGGATGACCACAATAGTCATAAGCCAAGATAGTGGCCCCTCAACAAGCCGGGTCAACCCGGTCCAAGAGGAGCGTGTCTCTAGCGGCGCATTATACATAAACGATTCAACTCCCTAACATTTTGATAGTTCTCTATGCAAAACAATAGAAACGTTTAACAATAATCAAAGAACAATAGTCAAATAACAATCATCAAATTTTTCTATTTGGCCGTAAACAGTTATCCTGTTAAACAGTTGGCTATGATAGCACAGACTCAAAGGCTCGCAAAAATGCCAATCCTCCAAATTGTGTGTATATCAAAATTGCCATACAATAGTTAGATTACATGGGTGAAAACTTACCCTATTTCATTCATAGACGGCATAAGGTCATAATGTGAGCGTCGTGATTGCGTTGGATTTCCGGGAAGTATCACCTCCCAAAGGTCCAAAAATTGGACTTATGACCTCATGTGTATATACCAGTAAAATTTGGGTTCAAGGCTTTACAGCTATATCATACCAAAATAATTGGAGATCAGCCAGTAAATAAAACGGCATACAGCAAAAGATGTAATGGGCACACAGTCAAATAGTCGAGTAGTAGCTGTCCGTAGGCTACTCGTAAGGATATGATAGTTTATGAATAGACATTTCACTGTAAGACGGAACATGTTTTATGCCATTGCACGGTATGTTCAACGATACAGGACAAACGATACAGGACAATAGACAACAAGCTTGGCTTATGACTAGTAACCAAAACCAATCAACCAACAATCCATCTAAACGCAACCCATTGTTTAGAAAGAAAAACCAATCCAATTCACCTGTATACCCTGAGTCGAGGTCTGCGCCCCTTGCTGAGGCTGTGAACCCTGGCGATCAGACCATCAATCCACAGACAGAAAATATTGAACAGAACTTGGCAACAGAGGATGTCAACGAAGGGGTTATAGTTGAGAACACATCGCCCCCCGCATCGCCCTCATCACCATCAAGACCTTTCCCTGCCCAGCCATACAACCAGTTTGAACAAAACCCTATCAACCAAACACCGTTTGCGCAGGAATCTTTTTCACAGTCACAGTATCCACAGTCACAGTATCCACAGTCACAGTTTCCACAATCTTCATTAAGCCAGCAGCCCTTCGGTCAAGTTCCTCCTCCATCTGCGCACGATCCACATGCAGCCATGAACTACTCCGCCCCGACAATCATGGCCCAACAACATAGAAACTTGGCACATCCCCCCACGCAAAAGAGACGTGGCTCATGGTTTGATTTCATTTTGATGACGGGATTGCTCGTCTGCTTGCTCATCGGTGGCGCAGCGTTGACCATCTTCTTGCTCTTGTCCGACGACGGCAACAACCAGCAGTTTGCCCGTCCGCTTGCCAACAACCCATCCGCCGCAGACACGGCAACTGCGGGGATATTTGCCGCAACCATTTCACCTGATTTGATTTTGCCACAACTCAGCCTGCGTCACTTGGCTGGTGATCCGGCGTTGGCCTTAGCCCGCCAAGCACTGGTGGCCGGGGAGTTAGATACTGCCTACGCACTCCTTTTATTTCATCATAGCAATCGTATCGCCAGTGCAGATTTACTTGTTCCTCATACCCTATCTGACGATCTACCGTCCAATTTAGTTGCTTCAAACACAAATTTGAATCCCAACACGGCTGCCGCGTCAGAGTTGGGTGGAATACTCTTGCAATTGGCGCAACGCTATCAAGCAGCGAGTCGTCCGGTAATGAGTGCGCATGTCTACTATTTGCTTTCCAGCTTTGCAATCGTAGAGCCATCGCTCAATCCGCTAGAACGAAGCCAGCTCTTAACACAAGCCGCAGCCGGGTTGGATATGGGTAATGAGAATTTGATGGCGGCGAATGTGGCGACACAAGCCTTATATGTCGGTGCGCAATCGCCAGACTTGTTGCCTGCACAGCGAAGCAGCATCTTTGAAGGAATGCGTCCATTGGCGCAGAATTTGAGCCAGTCTTTAAACGATACAACATTTCAGCAACAGGTTGAGGACTTCTTGCGAAACCCATATATCGCTGCCGAGACAAAAATGATCTCGATCCCTTGGGGCGTACTCTTCCATCCAACCATCATCAACCCCGAAAGTGTATCATTGATAGACAGCCAAACTCACTCGTCAGCCGCCACCGACGAAAGTATCCTCACCGCTATCGCCAATCGCCAAGCGACCGCACATCAACTAGCAGAACGCATCGCAGTGGTCTATGCAGAAACGGGTCAGTTAATTGATATTGAACCGGAACGACAGGCATTGGCACAGGCACTGCTCATCGAAGATCAAACACGCAATGCCAGCTACCAACGGATGCTCTCCAGCACAGATTTATCGCTGGAACAACAACTTCGCATACTTCAAGCACAACGCACATGGCTCCTGGTCAAGATTCAGGTGGCCGCTCGCGGATTTGGAATTACACTTGTGCCAAATTGGGAGAATGATGTGTCTTCACTGGTGCAGCAGTTAAACAATACGACAGCCACACTGGATGCCGTTCTTGATGCCTATGCAGGCACGTTAGTCTCTCCTGTGGACCAAGCGATGATGCGGGCGAGTTTGCTACATTGGGTTGCATGGCAGCTAGAATGGGGACTCTATACAACCCCAAATGTGGATGAGGTTGATCGCCGGCTACGTGCTGTC
>JBCCFC010000242.1:0-13161 GCA_039029935.1 Chloroflexota bacterium | reverse complement strand
CTCTAATGTTGCTAACACTTCTAACAATCGTGACTTTTTCCCAGATGGCAGACCAACGGGTTCATATTCTGTAGCAATACTGAGATTGACATTCATGTGTTCAAGTTGGTTTACATCTTCTTTCGGGATTTCAGGAGTTCGGCGTTGAAAACAGAGACGAAATAACTCTTGTGTTACCCGTATCAATTCGCTTGTTGTGAGCTTTTCTGCAATACGCAGCATATCGATCATTAACGGCGACATTGTTGTTTCGCTAACGGTCATAGCTACACCTCCTCAAGACTGTCTGCAATTCGGGTGGAAATCCATCACCCTCCTGCAGGTAAGTTATCTGGATCGATACCAAGCGAGCGTAGATAATTGGCGAGTTGTTCATTTCTTGCCCGTTCTTCAGCCAATTGTTCCGATGTCTCAGCCAATTGTTCCGATGTCTCAGCCAATTGTTCCGATGTCTCAGCCAATTGTTCCGTTGTTTCCGCGTGGCTCGGCAAATAATTACCATCTGCATCGTAACATCGAACTTCATTCCCTTGAACACCGATCCATGCATTCACGGGCGGCATCCACAACCAGCCTTGTTCATTGGGTGTCATCTCCACATAACCATTGCCAATCATCTCATAGCCAACCAGTTGAAAAGACGTCTTGTCCATGGTATCCACTATAATATAGTATGGAACCTCTCGGCGTTCATACTTTTCAAACTTCTGATGAAAGTCTGCACTGCGTGTTGAGGGCGATGTGACTTCAATCACCAAACTAGGCGTAGTGCCCTCCTCAGCGATGTTAAAAATGCCCCGTATTTCAAGTGGATTCCGCACATTATGAATGATAGACACATCTGGACTGATAGCTGCTTCATCAGGAATATTCCAATCAATACCAACATCACCGTAGGATACCGAACCAACACCATCAACAATCCTCGTTCTATAGCCGATATATGTTCCTAAAGCACTACATATGTAGCCAGTGATTACATCATGCCCACTGTTAATCATGAATTTATCTCCCTCTTGTGGGTGAAGGTAGTCCTCTAATGTCAGAGGAATTTCTATCCAATGTTCATTGCCATCTTCATCCATTTCGCATACAGTACGCCAGCCATAAATGGTGTCATCTTCCTTGGGATCAGGTTTTGTCACAAATTCTAGTTCAAGACTATTATTTGTCTCTACAGGGCTATCGACAAGGAAATCAATCATAGGCATACGTCTGTTCCGTTGAAGTTGTATCGTCATTCTTATCTCTCCTCTGGGTCTGCATTTCATCCCAATCTGCAAAATTAGTCTGTGTGCAAGATAGCATAGAGCCGTGTAAAAAACAAGTTAGGTGGCTTGCGTTTATAGATAGCCGTGTACTGGATACACTAATTTACATTGTAGACGAAAACGAATCACATCCTCTTGCGTCGTTGATGGACATCATCAGTGTGTTGATTGAACGGTATGAGGATGTGCATGTGCGGGAGTTGGCTGATTTGTGATGCGTGTCATGAGAACCAATTCTCCACACACAACCCCGGCACACGAGAAAACTCACGATCATTGGCTGTCACCACCGTCAACTCCAACATCAACCCATGCGAGGCAATCAATAAATCATTGGGGCTAATGGGTGTGCCGTTTTTCTCTAAATGGGTGCGAGTTTTTGCGTAGTGCTGTTCGCTGGGTGACTCCAGTGGTAAGACATGAATCTACATCTGGAAACTCTTCGTCAATTGGCTCTAGCGAACCGTCTTCTGATTATTCTTCTTTTACTTACGCTCAACAAAAAAGATTATGGTATAATGGACCACATAGCGAATTCAGCTATGGCAAACATATATAATCGACCCTTTGATTTTGCGTGAAATCAAATTATCTATAGACGAAAGGATTTTTATCATGAATCGTGACGATATTCGTAACAAAATAACAGGACAATTTTACCAAACACTGGCAGAGAGCGATGTGGAGATCACGTCCGTGCCTCAAAAAGAACTGCAAGCGATTATCAATGGCTTGGCAGATGGTCTTGTGACTGCATTGGACGCTGTGGGCGAGGCTGATGCGGCCATGCGTGCGGCTGTACCAGTGGCAGCGGCGGCTCCGGCACCAGAGTATGCTGAAGCTGATGGTGCGGATGACGCTTTGGTTGAAAAATCAATTTGGCGTGGTCGTCCCTATATGTCGATTGGTGTCGTCTACGAACTGACCAATCAGCGTATTAAGATCATGACGGGCGTTCTCAGCCGCCAGACAGACAGTGTTGAGTTGATTCGTGTGCGCGATATTCAGGTAAAACAACATCTGGGTGAACGAATGCTCAATATCGGTGATATCACCATTTTTAGTGAAGATGTAAGTGTGCCAGAGATTCTGCTAGAAAATGTGACTGATCCAGAGGATGTGCATGAGTTGATTCGCAACGCTGTGTTGGAAGAGAAGGAGCGACGTCGATTGCAGTATCGTGAAGAGATGTAGTCGATAGGTTGGTAGATCGGTAGGTCGGTATTCGGTGCGTCAGTATTCAGTGAATTACCACCGAATACTGAGCTACCGAATACTGACTACAGACTTACCCTTCAAACAAGCGGTCCCCAACGTGCAATCGGTGGGCGATTTGATAGGTTTGTCCTTGCGCCCGGACGGTGGGTGAATGGGCGGCTAAGTAGCGAATGGCAGCGACCAAGACATTCACACCCTCTGTTTCTTCCTCACCGTATTGTTTGCACACCTCATATTGCCGGAAAGCCGTTTCAACTGACTGAATCGTGTGAAAATCACGGTCCTCACGGAGTAAGAGCTTCCCCAATGTTGCCAGCATGTCAACGGAGTTGCCGCCACCATAGAGATAGGATGCCACCTGCTGTGCGGATTGGTTGACCTGCTGTTGACGATTGAGCAGCCCCGATAAATCGGTTAATGTTTCCTCTATATTAGCGGCCATATTTGCTTTTTCAGGTAAACGGGCAGCAGGAATATTGAGGAAGCGGTCGAGATAGATGCTCATGGCAGCGTCAAAAACACCACGCAACAACTCAATTGATGGTGCTCGTTTCAGCCCTTGATGAATTGCGTTGGCAAAGGTAAAGGTGTGCAGGGCCGTGTCCCAATCTATAAACTCATTGCTCGTGTGGAAGCGCGCAATCCGCAATGCGGCGGCATAAGCAACATAACCTGCAAGATCGACCATTGAGCAACCACTTCGTAATGTATCCAGCAACGTATCCACAATCATCTGTGGGTCATCTGCCAACAACACATCTGTCAAATTATGGAGACTTGTGGTGTTTACACCCGCTGTCCCATCCACATTCTGCACTATCTCTGGCAACTTAGTAAACGCTTCATCCAAAATTGCCACCAAATCAATCGGATAGCGCCAGGCGTTGGACTCTTCCATGCGTGAGGCGGTGGCATAGCCCATGGCCAAGCTAGTGAGTACCTGTTCTGCATAGTCCCAACCGACGATATCCAGAGCCTCAAACGCCTTGTTGGTAAAGTCGGCAGGATGTCCAATATCAATGTAGCGATGGTCTGTCACCGCCGCAAACATCATGTCCGCCATTTCCTGTGAGGTCGCACCCGCGTGGATGGCAGAGACGATACACCGTTCCGCACCCTCGGCATCACGCACCTCGACAAATTGACGGAACCAGCGTTTGAGCGTGGGGACATCACGCGTGTGGCTGCTCTCTGGCAGTGGACGTACACAAAATCGCGGGGCCATGCCACTGCTGTCACGTGCAACCGCAGACAAGCCGTGATAGAGCGCACGGGGACGATCTTCGGATTCCAAATAGGGCAGCATGTTCATCATGCAGACATGCATGGTCAGCCCTTGGCTCCACCCCGCTGAACGATAGCGTGTCCCAAAATCTAGCCCTGCACGGAATGGCTCGATGGCACTGTCAAGGCTATGCCCATTGCTATGCCCATTGCTATGCCCATTGCTATACCCATTGCTATACCCAGTGGTATTGCCTGTGCCGTTTCCATTCTCTGCACCGTTGCCATTCTCCAGTAGTGTCAACACCGCTTTGCCAATCACCAGTGGAATGTCACGCTCCAGCCCCACTTGGAGTCGGTCACGCTGTTGCACGATTGGATCGACATGCAAGGCCAAATCAACCCAAATCTCATCGACATGTTGACCAGCGTCATCTGTCGATTGGCGAATTTCTACGGGAAATGAGCGTACATCATCCGCCCACTGATCAAAAGTCCCGCCTGTTGCAAGATCAAAACGTGCATGATGCCAATGACAGACAAGGATACCATCTTTCACTGTCCCTTTGTCCAACGGGAATCCCATATGGGGACAGCGATTGTCAATGGCGTATATTGTGTCTTCATTCATGCAAAGCACAATGGTGTGACCACCGCGCTGAATCGTCAGCATCTGGGTCGCCTGTAACTCGGCTAATGGAGCCGCATAGACATAATTTGTGTTCATGGTCAATTCCCCAAAATGTTATTCAATCTGTCTCAGAATTCATCGAATGACTTTCTTGCTAGGCATATAATGAAACCGCGTGGTTGTCCTTAGAACAGGAAAGTATAAACCAGTAACACAGATTGACCATCTGCGTTACAGATAACCAATCTGTGTTACTGGCCTTTGTTCTTGCATAGAAGAGTATAAAATCAGCCAAAAAAACGATCAGATTCTGGCTGAAAGCTGACGGCTGAGTAGCTGAAAGCTTTTTTATTCTTATCGACACCATTATACAATACAATCGGGAAAATGGCAGGTAGTAAATACCCAGAATCAGCACGGTTGTCCATCCCCTTTGGCTGAACTATGGGTTGGGCAATGGACCATGCTGTGTTGCTAATCCTCACAACGTTTAGATACTATCACTCATCCCTTCATGTCCCCCGTATAGCCCTCGCAAACACACGCCCAAGCCGCTCAATCCCAACCTCAATTTCTTCTGCCGTAGCCAGACTAAAGCTCAACCGCAACGTATTCTTTGCCAACAGAGGTGAATTATCAGGGTAAAACCCCGCACCAGGTACATAGGCCACCTTTTCCTCAAAGCAGGGTTTCAACAATTCAGTTGCATCCAAATGGGCTGGCAATTCACACCAGATAAACATTCCGCCCTGTGGTTTGTGATAGACGATTTCGGTGGGAAAGTGCCGTTTCATCGCACCCAGCATCAAGTTGCACTGATTGTGATAATAGGTGCGTAACTGCTCGATCCTCGGTTCAATAAACCCATCGCTTACCAACTCATGAAGCAAGAACTGCGTGTAGTAAGCAGATTGTAGGTCAGTACCCTGCTTGGCAATCACCATTTTGGCTGTGATTTCGGCTGGTGTGACCACCCAAGCGATACGAAATCCGGGGGCGACAATTTTGGAGAAGGAGCCTGCGTAGATGACACGATCCGGTGCAAGCTCATAGAGATTGGGCAGTGCCTCACCTTCAAAGCGTAGATAGCCATAAGGATCATCCTCAAAGATAGGGATGTCATATTTTTCGGCCAGTTTAACAATGTTCTGGCGGCGTTCTAAGCTCATGTAAACGCCTGTCGGGTTGCTAAAGTTGGGGATGCAATAGAGTAAAGTTGGTGATTGTTGACAGGCTTCCTCAAGCGCATCGGGCAACATCCCATACTCATCACAAGGCACACCGATGTAGTCGGCGCCATAGACGTTGAGCGTTGTCAGCGTCGAAGCATAGGTTGGCGCAGGGACGATTACCTTGTCACCCTCATCGACAAAGAGTTTGCCAACCAGATCAATGGCCTGTTGTGAGCCAGAGATAATGGTCACTCTGTCAGAGTTAATGGGACCCGATAATGCGGATGAGGTTTGATTGGCAATCCACTGACGCAAGGCTGGAAGCCCACGCGTGTCTGCGTATTGCATGGTCCGCCCACCAAATTTCTCTAAGATTTCACCCGTTTTTGCATAAATTTCATCAACGGGAAAAACCGAGGCTGGCGGATTCCCAGCACCAAAAGAGATTGTGTCGGGCTGAATCATTTGTGCAATTTTGCGGATGACGGGTGGGTGCATCCGCACAGTGCGCTGTGAAAAATGTTTGCTCAGGCTCATGTTGTGTCCTTCTGACCTCATCAACGACTTACAATCGGCAAGAATACTGGCTGGACCTCATCTGAGGCAGGCTCCGTAAGCGGCTCTGCTGCCGCATCTGGGGTAGGTCGAGCGGGTCGGGTGGGTGTGGGTCTTCGTGTAGGGGTGCTGACTGGCGTTGCTGCCACTGTCGAAGTTACTGTCGAAGTTCCTGTAGCTGTCGGGGCAGATGTCAAGGTTGCCGTTGGCATAGGCGTTTGAGTTAAAGTGGGCGTCGGTGTATCTATTGGCGCAGGCGTATTGGTCAGTGTCGGTGTATTTGTTGGCACAGGGGTATTGGTTGGTGTCGATGTATCGGTTGGCAGAGGTGCTGGCGTGTCAGTTGGTACAGAGGTGTTGGTCGGCGTCGGGGTCGGTGTATTGGTTGGCACAGGAGTACTGGTCGGCACAGGGGTATTGGTTGGCACAGGAGTATCGGTTGGCACAGGAGTATTGGTTGGCGTCTCGGTGGGTGTCTCTGTCGCCTGTGCTGTGGCAAATGGATTGGAAAATTTCGGGTCGGTGATAAATGTTTCATCGGTAAAGGTTTTCATGTAAGCAACCAGCGCAGCCTTGTCTTCATCGGTCAAATTCATACGCACAGCGTCTCCATTGGGGCGAAGCAGGCGTGCATCAATGTTGGGGGAGACCTGTATCTCCGAATTGTAGAATTCGACCACTTCCTCCAGCGTATCAAAACGGCCATCATGCATATAGGGGCCGGTCAGCTCGATGTTGCGTAGCGATGGTACTTTGAATTTACCCTCATCGGTTGAAACCCCATTGGCTCCACCCACACCCAAATCGGTCAGCGTTGCATCAAGACCATTATTAAACGCTACCTCCGCCACCTGCACCTCGAAGCGATGACAGCGACTACAGCCCGCAGGTGGTCCATTAAACAATTCCCTGCCTTGCAGTTCCTCGGCTGTCAGCAGACTCAGCTCATCATCTGCTTCCAATGCTTGATCTAGCCGTGACTGATAGGAAACCATTGAGCGCAGAAATTGCGCCAATGCCAGTGAAATGCGCGTTGAGGTAATTTCATTATCCCCAAAGGTCGCCTCAAAAAGATCGGGATAATAGGTAGTTGCCTCTAGCTTGGCGACAAGGGCCTCCAGCGTCAAGTTCATTTCGACCGCATCCTGAATCGGCAGCAGGACTTGATGCTCCAGCGTGGCGGCGCGTTCATCCCAGAAGAATTTGCCGTTGGGATAGTAGAGGTTGTTGGCAAGCCCCATCGAGTTGCGTGGTGTCTGGCCGTTGACGCCCGTGCTAAATTGGTCAGGATCGGAAAAGCCATTGGTCTGGAGGTGACACGAGCTACAAGAGACCGTATCGTCGATAGACATTTTGGTGTCATAGAAGAGGACACGCCCTAGCGTTGCCCCCTCATTGGTTACGGTATTGGTGATGGGTGTGTTGTCTAAATTACGAACCCCGCCGCCGCGAAAGTGCGCTGGAAGCCGAATATTGGCATAGTTAAATGCTGGGTTTGGTAGGGTTGGTTCGTCCGTAATGACTTGTTGAGGAATCACGTTTTGCGCTTGTACGCTTGATAGACTGCTCCAGAAGATAAGCCCAAAGGCAATGGGTAGACCAAGCAGCAGTAGAACTCGTAGATATATGGCGTGTTTGGTGTATAACATCTGTTTCCCCTCTTTGATAGTTTTGATGGTTTGGCTCTATCTTGTTGAATCCCGAAATTTTTATCCTTGGGCAAGAATACCTTACTTTGTCCCATCATCAAAATTGATCCTTAGAAAATTACTGATGCTGATACATTTGTCTACTACCCTTCCATCGTGTAACCCCCTTTTTACGTCAGTTGACTGAGCGGATAAACGTCTTAGCATCCATCAAATGATCACCCAAAATCCAACATGATGCCGATACAGCGGACTGCATTCCGTGCTAAACTATAGATGGATTGGGTAATGGGTTTTCAATGGTTTTCTCCTTGTGTGGTATAAAAGAGGGGCTGGTTAGATGAATCTAACCAGCCCCTCTTTTTTTGTTATAGTAGAATTGGGTGAAAAAATGTAGAGAATGCAGCGATTCTCACTAGAGAATCCGAAGGGTTCAGTGTTTGTATTTTTTTACTTTGTATCAACTCATTCTAATTAATCGTGGGAAACTCTCCAAATTCGTGCTGTAGCATCTTTTGATCCAGAAGCAATCCTACTTCCATTGATGACTGGTTAGGCTTACTCGGCTATTGAGCTTCTCTCATCTAATCTACCACGCTTTCTTACCAAGGCATTCATATAGCCTTGATTGTCATTGCCGCAAGCTGAAACATCACACACACGACCAGCATCATAAAACTACACTCACAAAATCAACATGGCATCCCCAAAACTAAAGAAGCGATACCCTTCACACTTGGCCCCTTCGTATACGTCCAGTAGTATACGCCTCCCCACATCTATGTCGTCACCCGCTCCTTGCGCCATAAACGCGCTCACCAACATCAGCAGACTTGATTTAGGTAAATGGAAATTGGTAATAAGCGCATCGACCGCACGAAAGCGATAGTTCGGTCGAATGTACAGGTCGACATCCCCAGCGAACGCGGTCACTCGCTGCCAAGGGCAGGCGGCTGTGTCATAGGGATCAACACCCTGTGCTGATGTCGCCGCCCACTCTAATGTTCGTGTACTGGTTGTACCGACGGCAACGATGCGCCCACCCTGCAACGTCGTCTCGTTGATGCGTCTGGCTGTCTGTGCAGAGAGTTCTGCCCATTCGCTGTGAATTTCGTGTGACTCAATCTCGTCCACTTTGACTGGTCGAAAGGTGTCTAGCCCAACGTGTAGTGTTACCGTCTCAAAATCAATTCCTTTTTCGCGTAATGCAAGCAGTCGTTCTGGAGTAAAATGCAGGCCAGCCGTTGGTGCGGCGGCACTACCTTCTGGTTGAGCATAGATGGTTTGGTAGCGTTCGCTGTCACCAACATACTCAGTGATGTAGGGTGGCAGGGGCATCTCGCCAACAGAGTTGACAGGCGCGACAAAGGTGAGGACTCGTGTTCCTGTTGGGCGTACTTCGATGATTCTGCCCTCAATTTCTTCAGTTTTACCATCAAGAGGCGAAATCAATACAACCGCATCTTGCTGTAGATTGCGGCCACGCACCAAACATTCCCATGTTAAACCGTCATTACTCAATTGACGAAGGAGAAACACCTCGACTTTGCCCCCTGTCGGTTTACGGCCATGTAAACGGGCGGGGATGACACGGCTGTTGTTGCCGATGAGTAGATCGCCTGATTGTAAATAGTCACCGATATCGTAGAAGTGGCGGTGGTCGATTTGGCCGCTGGTACGGTGATAGACGAGCAGACGGCTATGGTCGCGTGGCTCAATGGGTTGTTGGGCGATGAATGATGGGGGGAGATCGTAGTCAAATAGTGATGTTTTCACGGTTTCCTCCTTCCAGGAAGGGATGTACAGCTATAGGCTTAGTCGAATGGTTGTCATCCCTTCCTGGAAGGGCGCAACGGACTATTTCCGACAAGCCTCCACAAAGCTCATCCACAATTCCCCCTGCTCTTCTGGCAGTGTCGCCACACGCTCTGGATGCCACTGCACACCAATGATCCATGTATGCGCATCACTCTCAAACGACTCGACCAACCATGTGTCGGGGTCGGCCATTCCCGTTGGCACAAAGCCATCAGCCAACGTCCCCAAACTCAACCCTTGGTGGTGATGGGTGTTGACCATGATGTCTTCGCTCCCTAAAATGTCATGAATTTTGGTGTTGGGTTTGAGTGTGACACCATGATGATTGGGGTTCTCTTTATCCCAAGAACGATGCCCCTCAAAGTGTTGGACCATGCCGCCACCAGCAGCAACATTAAGCACTTGGCATCCTCGGCAGATGGCAAAGATGGGCATATCTTTGTTCATGGCCGCCTCCGAGAGGGTCAACTCCAATTCATCGCGCTTCTCATCAATGGCCTTGGGGTTGGCCCCGTTCATTTCCTCGCCAAAGTAATGTGGGGCAACATCACCTCCACCAGAGAGAACTAGGCCATCCAGATGGTCCAGCACCTCCACAGGTAGCCGCCCTTTTTCATCCGGTGTAAACGTTGTCCCATCAGGCAGGATTGTGGGTGTGTCCGCTGCCAAAATCACCCAGTCTGCGCCATGTTTCTCCAACGAATTTCGATAATTCTGGGTCTTTTCTGCCACCCAGTCTGGTCTGCCATGCAACGTTGTAAGTCCAATCAATGGTTTGCTGTGCGAATCTTTAGTCATCTCCATCATTCCTCTAAAACAGCACGGGCATCCTGCCCGTGTTACGAAACACCTTAATCGTAATCTAAAACGCCTTGTAAATGCCAAGAGTGTGTTATAAATTGAGTATCAAATTTACGCATCAAACTATAATCCATACAGGATAAAAATGACAATCGCAGCGACACTGATCACGCTTATTGGTTTTGTACTTTTACTGGGCCTTGTTGGTTTAGCCTTTTTTTATGTTTACTGGCGGATGGTACAACGTCCTGTGCCAGACTATGACAACAACATTCAACTGGATGTATTGGATGCATCTGTTGAGATTTTACGTGATAAATATGGCATTCCACATATCTATGCGGAGAGCCGGGCAGATATCTTTCGTGCGCAGGGCTTTGCGCATGCACAGGATCGGCTGTGGCAAATGGAGCAAAATCGCCGTATGGCGCAAGGGCGACTATCTGAAATTTTTGGGGCAGCAGCGTTAGATGCGGATCGCTTTAGTCGCATCATTGGCTTTCATCGTGCGGCACAAGCAGAACTGGAAACACTGGACGATGAAACGCGGCAGGCTCTTGAGTGGTATGCGGAAGGCGTCAACGCCTTTATTGAGACACATCCGGGACGGCTTGCGGCAGAACTAAACCTGTTACGAGTCCCACCTGAACCTTGGCGACCTGTTGATACACTGGGCTTTACCAAGGTGATGGCGTGGTCGTTGAGTACCAACTGGGTCAGTGAGTTGACCCGCTTACAGCTATTGCATGAGCTTGGCCCTGAACGTGCAGCGGAATTGGAGCCAGACTATGCCGGTGAAGTCCCGATTATCCTTGAAGGGGTCAACAGCCAAGAGGTTCAGCGCATTCAGGATACAGCAGGGTTGCTCCTCAAACAGTACCACGAACTCAAGAAGTGGTTGGACATGGGAGGAGAGGGACAGGGCAGTAATAGCTGGGTGTTAGCCCCAAAACGTACCCTCACTCGCCGCGCCATCCTCTGCAACGATCCGCACCTCACCCATCAAATTCCCAACACATGGGTCGAAAATCATCTCACTTGTCCAGACTATGAAGTGAGCGGGGCATCACTCCCGGGTTCGCCCTTTGTCCTGATTGGTCACAACGAGCATATTGCATGGGGGATAACCAACAGCTTTGTGGATGTACAAGACCTCTATCTCGAACGCGCTCATCCGGATAACCCTCATGCATTTGAATTCATGGGGGAATTTGAGGATGCTGAGGTCTATGAAGAGGCGATTTATATTCGTCGCCAAACCGAGCCATATATCGAAACGGTCGTTGTGACGCGTCATGGTCCGCTCATTAATGGCTTAGTGGAGGAGGATGCGTTGCCAGAGGGTTCAGCACCGATGGCACTCAAGTGGATGGCGCATCAACCAGGGAAATCGCTCCAATCCATCTATCAACTGAATCAGGCAAAAAATTGGGCGGAGTTTGACACAGCACTGGCAGGTTGGTCCACACCACCACAAAACTTTGTCTATGCGGATGAGCAAGGACACATTGGCTATCTTTTGGCGGGTGATGTCCCCAAACGCACACACCACAAAGGCTTGGTTCCTGTTGCTGGCTGGTCGGGTCAATCTGAGTGGGATGGGCTGGTTCCGCATGAAGAATTGCCTCGCCTCTTTGACCCCGAATCTGGCATCATCGTGACGGCCAATCACAAGATGGTGGGTGATGATTATCCCCACTTCTTAAGCTGTGAATTTTACCCAGGCTGGCGGGCAGCACGGATTGAAGAGATGTTGGGGGAAAAGGATCGCTTTTCGTTGAATGACATGATCCAAATTCAGCTTGACGAAGGCAGTAAATTTGCCGAAGCATTGACGCCTTGGTTCACGTCAATCGGCAGCGATGACGCTTGGGAACGACACGCCTTGAGTGTCATGCGTAACTGGAACTTTCAGATGTCTGTGGACAGCTCGGCAGCGCTGGTCTATCACTTCATGTTGCGCCACCTGACACGTATGGTCTTCGAGGAAAAGTTGGGCAGTGCCGCCGATGGTTACATGGGCATCAGCAACACACCGCTCTTTTTGATCAACAGCTTTCATATGCGCGCCGAAGGCAAATTGCTGGAACTCTTCAATGAATATGAGGCGTCGCCTTGGTATGCTGATCACCAAACAGGTGAAGCCCGTACACGCGAACAACTGCTTGAAGAGGCGTTGCGCATGGCCGTCCAAGACATCAAGAGGACGGTTGGTGATGGGTTCCAGCGTTGGGACTGGGGACGTGTGCATCAAGTGCGCTATGTCCATCCCTTGGGCAGCGTTCGTATTTTACGCAATTTCTTTAATCGTGGTCCCTTCCCGATTGGTGGTGATGGTACAACGCCCAACCAAACACGCTATGCGCCTAAGCTGCCGATGGGCTTGGCACAGGTCACGGCCAGCTACCGTCAAGTCTATGAAGTAGGCAATTGGGAAAAGGCGCAAACGGTGTCCGCAAGCGGCCAATCTGGGCATCCTTTTAGTAAATTGTACAGCGATCAGATTGATATGTGGCTAGAAGGTGAGTATCATAAGATGCCTTGGGGACGTGAAGTGGTGGAGAAAGAAGTGACTGGTGAGGGTAGTGCGGAGCGCGGTAGTGAGTCCGCTGGGGCAGCTGCGGGGTAGCAGGCAGCTTTTGAGGGTCGTGCAACCACTGCCATTGATAACTTGGTAGATAGGTTGAACGCGAGTTAATAGGAAGTGTCTGCTCTGTCGTAGCTTGTGCAAACTTTGCGTTCTGAGCTAACCCAGGTGCAGTTAGATAACCCCCCGCAGGTCCGCCGGCAGCAGGAAGCTCTCACCACCTAGGGTCTCCCGG
>JBCCFC010000241.1:0-13164 GCA_039029935.1 Chloroflexota bacterium | reverse complement strand
TGCAGTGTGTGCGACACCTGCACTGTGTGATACACTTGGCCTATACCAGAGTAAGCTGTGCAACATAACGCACTACTATGACGCGACACACCGTACCACGGTAGTACAACCAAGAACATGCCACATGGTACTGGCCTTTTAAAGAGTGGCACCAGAACCACCAATCATCTTGCTAGTGTCTGCTTGGACATCTTTTCTTATTTATAATACAGAGGAAGATTATGATTTCCCTAAACGTTCCCTACTCATTAAAGAATTATTAGGGGTCATAGGAGTATGCACCCTGCTTATTATTTTAAATTACACTGTTTTCACATAAGAAATAAATGCTTTATAAAAAAAGATTCAATTTTTACAAAACAATTTTTTTCTTATCCATCTTCATCATGGGTAATGATTTGGTATAAATTTTGCAAATCATCATCATTATAAAAATGAACCACCAAGCGGCCACTGCCATCGGCATTTCGATTCAGGTTGACCCGTGTGCCTAAACGCGAACGAAAACGGTTTTCCATTTGCGACATGATAGCCTCAACTGTATCATCCTCTGCATCTTCTTCTGGTTGTTCGTCATCTTCGGTTATGGGTTCATCCGGTGTTGCTTCGTCCTTCGTCAGCAGGGCTTTCACCATTGACTCGGTTTGACGCACACTTAACCCTTGTTCCAAAATTGTGCCGAAGATATGTATTAAGATTTCTTCATTTGGCAATGCGAGTAAAGCACGAGCATGACCAGCAGAGATGCGTTGGTTCATGAGTGCTTCTTGCACAACGATGGGCAGTTTGAGCAACCGCAGTGTATTGGTGACAGCGGAGCGGCTTTTGCTAACACGCTCGGCAACTTCGGCCTGTGTCAATCCAAACTCACTGATTAAAGATTGATAGGCCAAAGCCTCCTCTACTGAATTTAAATCAGCCCGTTGGATGTTCTCAATCAACGCCAGTTCGAGTAGCTCTTGCGGTGATGCCTCACGCACAATCGCAGGCAGTTCAACTAGGTCAGCTAATTGTGCCGCTCGCCATCGACGTTCACCCGCGACCAGCCAATATTGCCCCGCTTTCTCAGGGTTCTGTGTCACAATTAGTGGCTGGATAATCCCGTGTTGTCGAATCGACTCTGCTAATTCGTTTAACGCATCTTCAGCAAATTGGGTTCGTGGTTGATGTGGGTTGGGTTGGATGTCGGATACCGCAATTGTTTGGACGGCGGTTGATGCATTCTCTGATTGTTCCTCATCAGATGGAGAAATATCGTCAAACTGTAGGGATGTGTTGACAATGAGCGCGTCAAGCCCTCTGCCTAAACGACGTCTAGAGGTTGTTTGGGATGAAATATCAGAATTAGTATTTTGTGACATAGTACAGTTCTTCTATTAAAAAATCATAGTAAAATCTCAAGCGAATCATAATATTAATATAGGAAGGACAAACATGCACTGTTCCGAATCCAACACCCAAACATGAGATTCTGCTTCTACGATACATATTCATGAGCCTTATTTGAAGGGTACTCTACAGCATTGCGATTATGCCGTCAAATTCACGCTTGTCGATGGGATGCACTCCAGCAAGAACAATCAGCCCGGATGGGTGGGCATTGGTTGGTCCTATGAACCAGGGTATATTGTCCATCACCTGAAGACCTGTAATTTGCCGAGCAGTTTTGCCGTTGAAGACCTCTGTGAAACAGATGAGTATTCGATGACCTGCAATCTCTGCGTTATTTCTATGATGATGGTGGCAACATCACCAAGTTGATTGACGATAAGAACAGTACCCAACGTCAGTGTTTTGAGTATGATCAGTTGGACCGCCTGACACGGGCGTTTATTGGTAGCACCGCTGATTGTACCACCTATGGCAACATCGGCACGGGTGTCTATGACCATACCTATGCCTATGACGCCATCGGCAACCTGACCAACTACAATGGGGCCAGCTCTACCTATAGTAGCAGTCAGCCTCACGCCGTGACCGCCGCGCATGGCAACAGCTATGGCTATGACGCCAACGGCAACCAGACCACGCGCACCATCAGCGGTATGCCCCACACGATGGCGTTTGACTACGAGAACCGCATCACGGCTGTCAAACAGGGTAGCACGACGATTGCCACCTTTGTCTATGATGCCGAAGGCAATCGTGTCAAAGGCATGGTCAACGGCGTTACCACCTTCTATATCGCAGGTAACTACGAACATGAAAACGGCGCAAGCACCACCTACTATTCAGGGGCAGGTGGCGCAATCGCCATGCGACGCACAGGGTAAGGGTACAGCAGCGACAACGGCATCTTCTACCTCCTGCGTGACCATCTTGGCAGCACCAGCGTCATCATCAACAGAGATGGTAGTGTCAGCAAACATGAGTAATACTATCCATTTGGCGGCAATCGCGGTAGTGCGTTCAGTGACACGACCACGCAACGGTTTACTGGACAGTACCATTTCGTTCAACATACCACAATTTGATGATACTGTTGCACTGCCTTACAAAGTCGTTAGATAGCTCGGAATCCGTCAAGAACTCAGCGATTCTGAGATTCGTTATTGCCAATTAATCAACAATAAGTGATGTTTGATTATGGCTTCATATTACGAAAAATCTAATCTTACGGCCTCTTAAGGCAGTGCAACAGTATCATTTGATACATAGAAGGTTAAACATTCATGGCTATTTTTACGAAAACCGATGAGGATAGACTAGATTGGTCATTACTTAGACAAGGCTCTGTCACAAAATATTATAAAGAGCAATATCTATTCGAGGATGTTCAATGGCTAAATAGTCAAGGCTATCAAAAGGTGGTAAGGAAAGCCAGTGGATGCGAGTAGAGTACAGTGGAGTTGCAATACATGGGTATCCTACTACAAGACAGGAGTATAATAGACTAACAAGATAATGAATATCTATGAAATTGATTTTCGCCCGGGGCGTCTTGTATATCTAGATTGGGATATCGAACCAGAGCAACCATTAAACAAACAAATAGATAGCTTAAAGGAAGACTTAATACAGGTTGAGTTTCCTTGTAATCTGATTCTTGATGTGGGATGGTATTTATCATCCAGTATAGGTGGCTCTTTTCATGTATATGTAATTCACAATTATGATTGGGAATCACCTGTATTTTCTACTACAGCAACATCTTTAAAAGCTCTTGACGACGAAATCAGAACAGCTATAGATTTTTGCAGAGAATACATGAGCAAGAATTTCTCCTAATAGAACGCTATCTTTGCTCCGCCCGTGCGATAAACTCGGTTGCCAATGCCTTATACGCCTGCGCACCCGCACTCTGGGGTGCATAGTTCAAGATGGGTTGCCCATGACTCGGAGCCTCGCTAAGACGGACACTGCGCGGAATGATTGTGCGATAGACGTCGTTGGGGAAAAAGTCCTGCACTTCCTTGGCAACATCTTGGCTGAGACGTGTACGCCCATCATACATGGTGAGGAGGACGCCTGCAATCTTCAGCTTATCATTGAGTACTGTGCGCACTTGCTGAATTGTGGATAGGAGTAGGCTTAAACCTTCAAGAGCTAAGTATTCACACTGCACGGGGATGACAACGCCATGTGTGGCTGCGGTTAGGCCATTGATGGTCAGCAATCCTAAGCTGGGGGGACCATCAATGAAGATGTAGTCATATTTTGAGTAAATGGATTTGAGGGCTTGGTCCAGACGCCGTTCACGCGCCATAAACTGCGCCATCTCCAGTTCTGCTCCAGCCAATTCAGGTGAGGAGGGAATCAAATCTAAGCCGATACGGTTGGTGAGTGTTAGTACATTTTGAATCGGTTCTTGTTCAATGAGGACATCATAGGTAGATAGTTTGGCAGTTCTGGGGTCAATGCCTAAACTTGTGGTTGCATTACTTTGTGGATCGATATCAACAACAAGCACAGAGGCTCCCGTAGCGGCGACATAGGCCCCTAGATTGACCGCCGTTGTTGTTTTGGCGACGCCCCCTTTTTGATTGGCAAAACAGTATACTTTGGCCTTTTTGCTATCCGTCATAGGCACACACACCTCCCAGGCTGTCAATCGTGGACCACAGGACTGGCAAATCTTGCACAGATTACTTTAGGCCATTCCACAAAGATAATTATGGTCGAGCAGACAGTCTCTACTGCCGAATTTCTCGTGTACGACCCGCAATAGGACCCAGAGGGTACCCCGCTAACTTCGCGATTGAGTGGGTATCTCATTTTATGGAATAGCCTGATTGCTTTTGAGAGTTTGCCAGTCCTGCCACTGTCAAGTTCCGTAGTAGCCCTGTTGATAGACTTCAACAGGATTTGCATCCATATAAGTTAATACTTGTTCCCGTGTCGGAATTCCTGTCACGCCCTCGGATTCGACGCCGATGGATGCGGTTACGTTGGCAAAGCGTGCTGCGGCAATGGGATCATCAATCTCCTGTAACCGAATCAGAAACGCTGTTGCAAACACATCCCCTGCGCCTGTTGGATCCACTTCGATAGCAGGACGTGGTGGAATCTTTGTTTCTAGCACGCGTCCATCGGGTTGGGACTGATAGAGTGTACTGCCATCACGATATTCTGTGACCACGATAAGGGGGACATACTCAAAGAATCGCTCCAACCGCTTCATGTCGTAATCAATATCCTCTAGGGATAGCACCAACACGTCTAAATGTGACAGAATTTCTTCCGCATTGTCCCAAAGTTTGCTAAAAACACGGCCTGTCTCGTCCCAATGGCGCATCCATCCCTGTGGAACAGCGGCAACAAGTGTCTCTTTGCTGAATATTGGTGCAATGTCTGTTCCAATCTCATTGACCAGCGGTCCGAGCAGTACGATGGATGGATTATGTAAGTGGCTGGGAATATCGGTTGAAACAATAGTGGATGCAGCCGCATAGCAATATTGAATACGCCCTTCGTCATTGTATACATTCGCAAAGGTGGTGGTATGGGGGGATGCCACGATAATAGACTCAATCTCAGATGGTAGGCCAGCCAAGTCGTTGGGCGATTGTGCGCCTGTGACAATGGCTGGTACACGATTCAGGCGTAGTGATGTGATTGCACCAAAACTCGATGTGCCACCAAGTCGATAGCCATCTTCTATGTTCTGCGTAATCAAATCACGGGTAACATGTCCAATAATCAGTATATCCGTTTTGCTACTTGCCACTTAATACACCACCTCGCATGCACCTCAATCTATCCTGGCTCAATCTATCCTGGCTCAATCTATCCCGAAATAATATGGACTTTGCGCCGGTCGTCCTCACCAATGCTTTCCGTGTATACATCTGGGTGGTCACGCAGGGCGACGTGGACAATTCGACGTTCATTGGCTGGCATTGGTTCTAATGCAAGTGAGCGACCCGAATCAGCGACTTGTTCTGCCATGCGCAAGGCAAGTTGGGTGAGTTGATCTACACGACGCGCTTTGTAATTTTCGATATCAACAACAATGTTTTTCCATTGTCGCAGCCGTTGGTTGACCATCAGACGGAGTAGATACTGAATACTTGCCAATGTATCACCACGACGACCGATCAATGCGCCGAGATCATCACCTGTGACATTCAGTTGCAAATACCGATCATCATCGCGACTCTCAGGCTCAACCCAGAATGCTTCGATTTCACTCTCAAAATCCATCAGATCGATCACGCGCGCAAGCATTGAGATGCACATATCCATCAAATCATCATCAGACAGGTCACCATCGGATAAATCCCAGCGTTGATCATAATCATCTTCGCCATCGGGATCATTTGACTCATCGGCCAGCGCACGCAACGCAGCAACGGAAAGCCCCCCGGGTTCTTCAGTTGTGTTATCAACCGCTTCTTGATGTCTTTCGCTGTCATCGCTAGGCTGTGAAGACACGACCAAGCGGACCACGGCAGACTCAATGCCAATGCCAAATACACCTCGGTTCCCTGGGTTTAGAATCTCGATTTCAACATCATCTTGCTCTAGACCAAGTTCGGCTAAACCATGATTGATGGCCTCTTCTACGGTCTTGCCTTCAAATTCATTCATATCATCCGACTTTCTCTACAACTCTTTCTCTATAATTCTTTCGCTATAACACTGTCATTTTTAATACAACAATAATGCTGTCGTAATTATAACCATTGGGATTCTGTCTATGACAGTCTTTGTCATGGGAGGAACATCTACCGTCGCTTTTTTCGTTTCTTTTTCTTATTACTCTGCGACTTGTTATTATTTGTTTTGTTAGCTCCCGCTGCTTTTTGTGTACCGTTCGTACTGCTGGTAGCAACGTTCTCATAGGAACCAGAAATTGCTGCAGAGCCAGTGTTTGTCTCAGCCACGAGGCTTGGTGTTGCGGAACCTGCGCCAGCCGCTGCCCCTGCCAACGATAGATTGGAACTGATTAACCACTGTTGGAGCATCTGTAAGAAGTTACTCGTCACCCAATAGAGCGTCAGTGCTGCGGGGACTTGCAGCGTGAAGAACCCAAACATAAAGGTCATCATCAACCCCATTTGGCGTGTCATGCTGGCTGGATCATTTTTGTTGTCTGGGTTGGGTGGTGGTGCTGGCGTCATCCATTTCTGCATAAAGAATTGGGATGTGACCAACAGAATTGGCAGAATTAGGTATGAAGCCAGTGTAACATAGTCTCCCGCTTGGAATGACTGCGAGAGCCAACTTAATCCCTGTGTATATTTAGGGAAACCTAGATCGGGAATCCAGTAGAAGGTTGAATTTTCTAATGTTGTTCCCAAGGCGACCAGTGCAGAGTATAGTCCAAACAAAATTGGCATCTGCACGATCAACGGCAAACAACCACTGAGCGGATTGACACCTGCTTCTTGATAGAGCTTCATCTGCTCTTGCGCCATCTTTTCACGATCTTTGCCATATTTTTTCTGGAGTTCTTGCAACTTGGGCTGAATTTTTTTCTGCGCTTCCATCCCGCGAATTTGGGCAAATGTCAGTGGCAACGTAATCAACTTGATCAAGAATGTAAATGCGATGATGGCATATCCCCAATGATGGGGCACACCAAAATCAACAAAATAATCATCGATCCAGAGCAATCCCTTGGCGAGAGGCCAAACAAAAAACTCTTGCCAAATGCCATTTGGCTCTGTCTCACGAATGTCTACACCTTCGGTCGGAACGCCACATGCAGAAAGCATGAAAACAGACAATATGAGCAGTAGATAGAAGGCCCACTTTTTATAGTTCACGTTGATAATTTTATAACCTCATTAATAGTTAAGACTAACCGCAGAGGACGCAAAGAACGCAGAGGTTCCCGGAGAGAGAAGAGAGCAAGGCTCCACGTTACCCCTCGTTTTCGGCAGCGTCATAGAATCGTGTTCAGTAGCGTATATTGTTTACGGCACAGGGTCATAGCCACCCTCGTGCCAGGGATGACACCGAAGAACGCGACGAATCCCCATCCATACACCCGATAGAATGCCATATTTCTCAATCGCTTCGTAGGTATAGTGAGAACAGGTCGGGTAATAGCGACAATTGCTTCCCAGTTGTGGCGAGATAAATCGCTGATAGAAACGGATTAAGCCTAGCCCAAAACGGTCTACCAGCGACACAGAAACTGGATATTCTTGTGATGGTGTTTCGTGATTGCTGTTGTGCATCAGTCTTGCTTAACCCCTGAGTCTACATCCCTACGCAATAAATGCGCCCGCCGAAGTAGGCGAGCGCAAGCAATATCCAACTCTTCATAGGTTGCGTTTCGGATTGATTGGCGAGCAATCAACACGATATCATACCCAGGTTTGATAGACTCTAGGCGTAATCTCATGATTTCGCGCAAACGTCGCTTAACCTTGTTTCGTGTGACAGCGTTTCCAATTCGACGACTCACTGAGAATCCAAACCGATTATGCGTCAGTTTATTTGGCAGCACACATAACACGACCAGCTTATTGCTATATGACTGTCCATTGCGACGAATCTCTTGAAAATGCTGATTCTTTTGTACCCGATAGCGTCTTTTCACAAATCACAACACTAGGCATAATAATATTCACACACTGTATAAATTCACACACTGTTTCGGCGTCATGTACACGCTATTTGTTCATGGACTTGACAGACTTGCGCGGTGTCAATTGAACACTGAGAACACTACGTCCGCGTTGTCGTCTTCGTTTCAAGACATTGCGTCCGCCTGGTGACCGCATTCGTTTACGGAAACCATGTGTTTTCAGTCGTTTTCGGACTTTGGGTTGCCATGTTCGCTTTGGCATAAATCAACTCCCTCGAAATTTCAAAGTTTTTTTCTAAATATCTCTAACTCAAATCGAACAATCAGATTTAAAATAGAGTTATCCATCAAAAAATTAAATTTTATTTTTTTAGGAGCTATACAGTGCATTCATATCACAATATAATGCTACAAATCATCATGCATACATAAACTATACGCGCTAAATTATGGAGCAACTGTATAACTGACCAATTTTTTGAATACGTACAATAATTTTCAACATAAAATTATACGTCCATGCATTCTTCACTGTCAAATTAAGAGCCTTATACATCCACAGTAAGCCAAGATCAAATGAAATCCGTCAAAATTTTGCCGCAATAACCATCTAATAGAATCATTCAAGGGCTAATAAAGATTGTCAAGTGACCTTAAAAATGGTACTATATTAGAATAGTGGGGGTTACATGCAAGAGTCTAACCATGAACAGATGTCAGTTAATCTTGGTATACAAGAGCCGCACCCCAACCCAAATTTAGGGGGGGATAATCACACGGGGAATCGTCCTAGTAATCACACTGACATGGGTTCATTGTCAAGTCAATCTGGGCAAATTCAATCTGGATACCAGCACAATCAAATACAGGGGTCATTCGCGACATCAACAAATCAAGTGATGATGCAATCGCAGCCAGAGGAAGCTGGAGAAAGTCCAGACTTGATCCGTTGGCGCGCCGACTTGTTAATGGACGAGATGATGCTTGGTGGGGTTGATATTTCAGCGGTGGCATCCGCGCCAGGGTCCGCAATAGAGACTGGTAATTTTTCTAGTATGTCCCAGCTTCATCCTGCCTCACTACCCCACGCATCCAACCATAATGGACAGACTCACTACACAAACGGCAATCATCAGAATGGTAATCAGCAAAATAGTGGTTACCAAAACGGTCACTACCAGAACGGCAATGGAGCAAGCCACGAGCGAAGTGTACCAAACGGCTTTATCCCGCCTAACACAAATCCGGCTTCAATAAAGGTATCAGATGCACCTATTCAAAATAATCATACCGCACATCATAGCGTAGCTGAATCAGCGACTCCAATCAGTAATCTTTCAGCACAATTCAGTGCCGCAGTAGCTGCTTATCAAACATCTCCAACAAACAACCCAACTCAACCAGCCTATGCAACAGATCAGGCATCGGTGTATCAGACATCGCCCCCTGTTTCGCCAGCACAGCAGCCCACTCAACCCCAATTTAGACCACAACACACGCAGACACCCAATCCGCAGCCCCCTAGCGCAGGGGCAAATGGACAGGGAAATCCTTGGCTATTTTCCGCCGCCGAGCGTTACCAACAGAATGGGTATGCACAGCCAACGCCAAATAACCAAACCGCCAATCACTATGTTGATCCCAATAGCCTATCTCAGAATAGCCAGAGACCTCAGCCGCAAAACCTGAACGGTCAAGGTGGATATACACCGATATCGACTCAATTTGACAGACGCCCAACCGCAGCAGATGCTTTTCAGGGAAACCCACGACAAACCTACGATTCACAAATGATTAATGAGCCAGCATCGGCCATGCGCTATGGATATGACTCCATTCATGGCTATGGCGCAGATAGTTATGGCACAGATGGCTATGCGACAGATCGTTATGTCGATGAGGACAATGAGGCATCTGCAAACACAATGCGTAATGGTCCCAGAGTGAGTAAATACTCGACGCTTTTGCCGAGAATGAATAAGCTCAATGTGCGCGCTGTGCAAAAAGAAATGTCTGAGTTGGGCAAAGAGATTGAGCAGTTGACCCAAAAGGGTTATGTGATGGGCAATCGGGCGACCCACCTTTTGGAAAAAGCGCAGGCGATTGTTGAGAATGATCCTGAGCGGTCGGCTGAGGTTGAGTATTACATGCAACAGGTGCGTGCCATTGTGGGACGGGCACATCATGCCTATCAGGGGTCTCAGACCTACGCCAAATCGCTATTTCGATATCTTTGGGGTTGGTTTTTTCTATCGGTGCTGGTCATCTCGGCACGGTATCTTTATGGCGGACAAATTGAGCAAATTCTCAGCAGCATAGCGGCATTGGCAAGCGACGGTTTCATTTTGCAGCATCTTACCTCGTTCAACGTAGCAATCTTTGCAGGGACGCTTGGCAGTGCCATCGGTGCGCTCTACAATATTCGCACCCACCGCCGCCAGAACAATGGCATTTTTGATCATAAGTACAGTATGCGTGTGCTCATCTTGCCGATTATTGGGGCCATCATTGGTGTGATTCTCTACCTACCATTTGGTGCAGGATATGCGTTTACGTCCATCAATCCAGCAACCAGCCTACTACCAAGCACCATTCCTGCTGTCTGCACGTTTCTGCTGGGGATGAGCCAGGAAGCACTTTTTGGCACGTCTAGGGTTTAGAGGTCTGTTAGATTGGTCCAATAGAAAAATTTGGGCATCACTCAATCCATTCTATTGGACCAATCTCATAGTTTCGATACTTTCTCAGGCTAAAAAAAATGATTTACACAGAAATCGTCGTCAACGTACCCATTCGCCGTACTTATAGCAAGCGACATAATGAGAGCCAAGTCGAAGCCGTGGGTATTTCCCCTGGCACAAACAGGGGGTCAGCTACGGCGCGCAAGCAACAGACCATCGACAGGCTGCAAGGGCTTGCGGCACTGGAGACTATGCAGGGCGGTTCACCAGAGGGTGATGAACCAGCCATGCAAGAGTTGGTCAACTACTTGATGGATGATGTCCCGATTGAGCTTCGTGATGACTCTTTGATAGAAACATTACAAAATCCGCAGACGGCTGCACCAGAACACCAGATCAAAACATTTCACTACCATGTGCCGACAGAGCTCGAATCGGTCATCCAACCCGGCCATTTGGTTTGGGTTCCCTTTGGTCATCGCCAAGTACAGGGGATTGTGGTGCGCATAACCAATTCATCACCTGTTCCCACCAAGCCCATTGACCGTTTAAATCGCAAAGACCCTGTGCTGACCGAGGCACAGATTGCGTTGGCGATCTGGATGTCTAGCTATTACGTAATCCCTGTTTCAGAAACCGTGAAGCTCTTTTTACCCCCTGGTCTGCTTGTTAAGGAAGACGGAACCCGCCGTGTGCGTGCCAAGCGTGAAATTCAAATTGAGTTGTTAATTGAGCCAGATACGATTGACACACATCTGAGGACGTTAGGGCGGGAAACGCCAATGGGCACAATTCTGGCGTGGTTTCTTGCGCATCCACAGGAAACACCTCAACTGACTGAATTACAAAAGAATTGTCAGCTCAAATCTGCGTCATCCATCCAGACACTGATCAAGCATGGGACGCTGCAAAATCAGGATGGTGAAATCAGTCTCGGCGTTTCGGTTGAAGAGGCTGAAGAGAAGTGGCTATCATTGCGCGGTACAGCCAAGTATGAACCGATACTGCGTGTGCTGGCTGATGCCGATACACCACTCTGGAAAAGCGACCTCTATGCGCAACATAAAACGACATTAGAGATTTTGCGTGAAATGCAAAAAGCGGGTCTTATCGGGTTGACTGAGCATATTCGCTTTCGTGACCCATTGGCAGGGAAAACATATCCACAGACAACGGCTCCACCATTTACCGAAGAGCAGCAAGCAGCTTGGCAGAGCATTCATGAGCAAGGCTTTTGTCGCCCTGATCCGACTGTAGCTGCAAAATTTCTGTTACATGGTGTCACTGGCAGTGGTAAAACGGAAGTATTTCTCAAGGCCATTGCCCAAACGCTTGCGGAAGATGGCCAAGCCATTGTGCTTGTGCCTGAAATTGCGCTGACACCGCAGACAGTGGCGCGCTTTGCGGGACGATTCCCGGGGCGGGTCACGGTGATACACTCCAAGTTGAGCCAAGGCGAACGCTATGACGTGTGGCGGCATATTCAGGAGGGTGAATTTGATGTTGTCGTCGGGCCGCGCAGTGCCTTGTTTGCACCACTGCCACGATTGGGGTTAATCATCATTGATGAGGAACATGAATCGTCCTATAAACAAAATGCCGAGGCGTGGGGCAGTCACACGGTCTTTTATCATGCTTGCCGTTTGGCGGATGAATTAGCGAATTTGACCAAAAGCGTTCTGATCTTGGGTAGTGCAACACCGAGCCTGACGTCGTACTATGCAATGGAGCAAGGTCACTATCAGTTGTTAGAGATGTCACGGCGGGTGATGGGGCGTAGTGTGGTCAAATTGGATGATGATGAGAATACCTTGCCTGTATACGAAACTATCTATGCAGAAATGCCACCTGTCGATGTTGTTGATATGCGGCAAGAGTTACGGGCTGGCAACCGCAGTGTCTTTAGTCGCACACTCTCGGCTGCGCTGCACAATACACTAGATAAAGGCGAGCAAGCAATCCTCTTCCTCAACCGACGTGGCACAAGTAGCTTTGTACTCTGTCGTGATTGTGGGCATGTCTCTGAGTGTGACCGCTGCGATACGCCCCTGACCTACCATGAACGGGTCAACTTTCTCATCTGCCACCGTTGCAATCGACGCTTTGATATCCCTGAGGTTTGCCCCGAATGTGAGAGTAAGCGTATCAAATATTTTGGCAGTGGTACACAAAAACTTGCCGAGATGGTCACGCAAGTTGCACCAAAAGCAAGGTTGATGCGTTGGGATGCCGACACGACTAAGGTCAAGGGGAGCCATGAAGCCCTGCTTGAGCATTTCGCCAATCAAGAGGCTGATGTCCTTGTCGGGACACAGATGATTGCCAAGGGGCTTGATCTACCGATGGTGACGCTTGTCGGTGTGATTGCAGCGGATATCGGCTTGCATCTGCCGGACTTTCACAGCAGCGAGCGTACATTTCAACTGTTGACCTTAGTCGTGTCGGCATCCCAACGCATCAACCTTGCTTTTGGTGCAACTTGCGTGACCATCTCGGCAAGTT